>NZ_JBVJMN010000069.1:0-40129 GCF_055584185.1 Streptomyces sp. NPDC104202
GGGGGGAAGCCAAAGCCTGGGGGTTCCCTCTTTATTCGTCTTCGGTTAGCTGCCCCCCCCCCCCCCCCCCCCCCCCCCCCCTCTCTTCCCCCCCCCCCCCCCCCCCCGCTCGGCGTGCCCCTCCAGGCCCGCTACGCCGTCGTCGTCATCGCCCAGGACGCGCACGACCCGTCCTCGCCGCCCGACCCCGCGCCGCCCCTGGAGGCCCGCGGGCTCTGGTCGTACTGGCGGCCCCGCGAGGGGACCGTCGCCGGCCTGGTACGACTCAGGACGGACGGCCTGGAGACGCTGGAGGAGGTACTCCGCGCCCAGCGGGTGTGCCGGAGCGGCATCTCGCCGGCCTTCGAGCATCTCGCCGACGCCGCGCAAGGCGTACGTCTGGCCCGCCGGGCGCTCGACACGCTGCGGCCCGGCAGCGGACAGGTGGCCCGCCTGGAGGACCGGCTGATGCACGCCGCGCTCGGCGCGGAACCCGAGATCGCCGACCGTCTCACCGCCCACTACCTCGGCGGCGTGCTCCACGCCGGTGCCGAGCGCGACGTGCTGCTCGACACGCTGCGCGTGTGGCTGGACTCGGGCTGCTCCGCACCCGCCGCCGCGTCCGCGCTGTTCTGCCACCGCAACACCATCCTCAATCGCATCGGCCGCATCGCCGAACTGAGCGGCTGGCCCGCCGACTCCGGCGAGGCACGCCTGGGCTGGGCACTGGCGTTGAGAGCCCTGGAACTCGGCCGCTGACGCTGGGACTCGGCCCCGGAATCGGGCTCGGACTCGGACGCGGGCGGGGGCGAGGCGGCGGGCGCGGGCTCGGGCTCGGGCTCGGGCTCGGGCTCGGGCTCGGGCTCGGGCTCGGGCTCGGGCACGGACGAAGGAACGGCCCCCCGCCGCTCCTGACCGGGCCTTGGTCCGCTCCACGCCGGCCCTCGCCGCCCTGCCCTGCCGGCCCGTCGCTTCCCCCTGTCCGCCGTACCGGTCGGCAGCCGTGCCGTCGCCCACCTCGGGCACCTCCCCACTGGGCCCTTGCCCATGGCTCCCCCACCCGCAGGTGGCGGAAGCTGAGGCACCGCAGACCACAGCTCACGACCGTCGCCGACCGGCGACGCGGGCACCTGGCACGCCGTCACTCCGCCGGGCCCGGCCCCACCGACTCCTGCGTCCGGTCCATCGACTTGCCCTCTCCCGGCCCACAAGGCCCAGCGGCCTGCCGACCTCTCGTACGTCACCGGCTCCCACGCGTCAGCGGCTCCGCCGGCCCCCTCGCTCGTACCCACCCACGGAAAGGCCCCCACCCATGAAGGCACGTCTCCGCGCGCTCCTGGCCGTCACCGCGCTCTGCGCCGCCGCCCTGACGAGTCCCGCCGCCACAGCGGCGGCGGCCGACGAAGGCCCGCTCCAGTACGTCGCACTCGGCGACTCCTTCGCGGCGGCTCCCCTCGTCCTGCCGGCGGACCTCTCGAACCCCGCGTGCATCCGCTCCCTCTCCGGATACCCTCGTGTCGCCGCGGCGCTCCTGGGCGCCACGCTGACCGACGTCAGCTGCTCCGGCGCCACCGCCCGGCACCTGACGAGCCGCCAGCACCTGGGCACGGCACCCCAGTACGACGCCCTCTCCCCGCAGACCGACATCGTCAGCGTCACCATCGGCGGCAACGACACCGGCCTGTTCAACCTCGCCACCGGCTGCGTGAACCTGCTGCCCGAGCCGCTGGGGCGCAGCTGCGCCGCCACGCACACGGCGGGCGGGAAGGACACGTACGCGGCGGCCATCGCCGCCTGGGAGCCCGAGTTCGACACCGTCCTCGACACGATCGCCCGGCGCGCACCCCATGCCAAGATCTTCGTCGTCGGATACGGCATCTACTTCCGCCCCGGTGGCTGCTTCCCCGTCCAGCCGTTCTGGAGCCAGGACGCCGACTACGTCCAGGGCTCGGTCGACACGTTGGGCACCGTACTCCGCCGCGCAGCCGAACGGCACGGCGCCACCTTCGTGGACACCGCGACGCCCGGCGCCGGCCACGACTCCTGCGCCTCCCCGGCCGTCCGGTGGATCGAAGGCGCCGTCTCGGCGCGCGACGCCTTCCCGCTCCACCCCAACGCCATCGGCTCCTACGCCTACGGAACGGCCCTCGCGAACGCCGTCCGCACCGCCGCGGCCCCGCACTGACCGGCCGCGGGGCATGAGACCGGGCCCGGGCGGTGCAGACGTCCCGGCCCCACCGAGCCGCGCGCTCCGACCCGGTCCCTCCTCGTGCCGGCGCGGGCGACACCACGCACTGCGAGCCCACGGCACCAGGGATGCCCCGCCTCCGGAAGGCGCCGGGTAGCCTCCCTTGTCATGAGCAGTCAGTGCCGTGCGGCGACCAGGAAAGGGGGCCGGTGCCAGATCGAGGCCCGGCCTTCGGGGTTATGTCACACCCATGACCCGGTGGTGCGGTGCCGGGTGCCCAACGCCAAGGGCAAGCCGTGCGTGATCCCGTCCGGTGGCGGCCCGTGCGAGCGCCACCAGGGAGGACGACAGGCGTCGGTGCAGGAAGCACTCAAGGACGTAGCCCTCTTCGAACCGGCCGCCACGGAATCGCTGTTCGTCTTGGCGGAGGAGCCCGAGTCCCCGCCTGGAGAAGCGATATCGGCGGCCACGGCGGGACCGATACCACCAGCCGATCGCGATCCGCAGATCCCGCGGCTGAGCTTGGAATTCGTGGCCCGCACGTTCAACTGGAACTGAACACGAAGGCAGTCAGGGAGGACCCTCAGGCGCCGTCGTCGAAGCGGCCTGCCTCGACCTGGAGTGCGAGGGTCTGCAGCACCTCGAGCGAGGAGACGTCAGCGCGCCCCTCGTCGTGTGCGATGGCGAGACTGGTGAAGGCGAGGGTGAATCCCGAGACCATGGTGTGCAGCGACGGGCCGAGGGCGGTGGCCAGGAGGTGTGCGACCTCCTGTGGGGTGGCGTCGGCCGGGACCCTGATGGAGGGGAGCATCTCGTTCAACATATGCATGACCATGCGGGGTTCGAGCTCCGATGCCGGCTCGGGAGCGCCGTCGTAGTCCTCCTCCACGAATCGGCGGATCTCCTGGGCCTCCGTCAGGATGCCGATCACTCGCTTCAGGATCTCAGCTCGCTCCATCCCCGGAGCCTACCCAGGCCGGACGACCGGGCCACCCGCGCCGCGCTGTCCGGTAGGGGCGACCCCCGCCTTCGGCAAGGCACCCCCTAGGGTGTGCCGGTGATCTTCAAGAGGAAGCAGAAGGCTCCGGACCTCGCAGCCGCCGTGTCCCGGCTGGAAGAGGCGACGGCGGCTCAGGACGGCCGCCGCACCGAGCGCGCGTTCATCGCCGTCGTCGACGGCGTGCAGTCGGCGTCGGACCCTGAACGGGTCCTGGCGGGACCACGGCTGGCGGCGCTGCTCCCCGCGTTCCCACCCCACGGACCGCAGCCGATGCTGGCGATGGCGGCCGGGTTCTGCGTCGAGCACGGGGCGGATCCGATGGCCTGCGCGGAGCCGATCCTCGACGCGGTCCGTCGGGACCTGGTCGACGCCGTGGAATTCGCCCGCCGCTGGAACGCCACGGGATCGGCCGGAGCCGAGCTGCCGGAGCCGGACGAGAGGATCATCGACGACGCCCTGCTGGAGCGTCTGGGCGGCGACGCTTTCGAGGCCACGCGCCTGGCCCTGGCCTGGTGCGCGATCGAGCAGTGGCAGCCGCCCGCGCTGGCCGTGCTGTGCCGCAGCACCGAGGTGCGCCGTCGGTACGCGGCCGCCCTCCTTCCCGTCTGCCGCGAGCTGGCGGCTCTCCGGCGGCACGACCTGAAGTGCCTCGTCTACGCGCTGTCGGTGCTCGACGACGAGCAGCTCGTGGTGCTGCACCGGCCCACCGGCACCGGGTTCGAGATACGCATCGGGGGGATCGGTGACAACTTCCAGTTGCACACCCTGCTCGCCCACGTCCTCGTCGGCGGCGGGCACGTTCCCGGCGTCAGGCCGTCGGCGGAGAGCGTCCGCCTGGCCACCGACCCGGAGCCCGCCCGGGGGACCACGGGGACCGTGGTCACGGGGGCGTTCGAGCTCGTCGCCCCGGACGGCGCGCGGATCTGGAACGAAGGGCAGCCGGACGACATCCCGGTGGTCGAGGGGCGCCGCCTTCTCGTGCTCGACGAGCCGGCCTACCGGCGCAGCTGGAACGCCGACCGGTTCTTCCCGCACCTTCCCGGTACGGCCACGCTGACCCGGGTCCTGACCGCGGACGAGACGCGGAGCTGGTTCGCGCACATCGCCCCGGGCGGGGCGCCGGGCGGGTCCTGAGCCCGGCGGCCGTCCGCGGGGCGGATCGAGCCGGTACGGACTCCCGGTCAGTGTCAGACTGTCCGCCGGTCCAGGAGCCGGACCATGTCGTCCAACGCCGCCGCCATCTCCTCGCCCGACCCGAAGCGGTCGTCCGGGGACTTGGCGAGGGCTCGCAGCAGCAGCGCGTCCACCTCCGCCGGGATGCCGGGGGCGTGTGCCGAGGGCGGATCCGGCTGCTCTTTCACGTGCGCCTCGGCGACTCGGATCGGCGAGGCGTCGACGAACGGGGGCCTGCCGGCGAGCATTTCGTACAGGACGCAGCCGGTGGAGTAGAGGTCCGTCCGTGTGTCCACGGTGCCACCCAGCGCCGCCTCCGGGGAGAGGTACTGGGCTGTACCGATCACCGTCGCCGTGACACCGCCCGTCTGCCGCTGTGTGTCCGCGAGCGTCTGGGCGATGCCGAAGTCCATCACCTTGATCTCGCCCGTGAGCATGACCATGACGTTGGCGGGCTTGACGTCCCGGTGGACGATGCCGCCGGCATGGGAGTGGTCCAGGGCCCGCAGGAGGCTCGCCCCGACGAGGAGGACGTCCCGGAGGGGGAAGCGCACACCGGAGTCGAGCCAGTACCGCAGGGTTTTCCCGTACACCTTCTCCATGACGATGTACGGCACGAGAACCCCGTCGATGTCCTCCTCGCCGGTGTCGTGGACGGCCACGATGGAGGGGTGGTTCAGCGAGGCGGTGGACCGGGCTTCCTGACGGAACCGCGCCTGGAAGCCCGGGTCACGGGCGAGGTCCTGGCGGAGCAGCTTGATCGCCACGGCCCGGTCGAGCCGGTCGTCGTGCGCCTCTCTCACCTCGGCCATTCCACCGCGCCCCAGCAGCGCGCCCATGCGGTAGCGCGAGGCGAGGACCAGCGCACCGTCACGGCTCTGGGGCGCCGCCGCCGCGCCCGCCGGGAATCCGGAGCCCGGCCCCGGCACGTACGCGGTGTACGGAGACGTCGGGATGTGCCGCGCGTTGCGGACGAGCACCAGACCGCCGATCGACTCCCGGACCTGCCGCCGTGGGACGGGCCGCTTCCGCGCGACGAGTCGTCCCCTGACGTCACTGAACGCCCCGTCCAGCGTGACGAATTCGGGGCCGTCCTCGATTCCGTGCTTCAGGACGGTGATGAGCTGCTCGGTGAAGGCCGTGTACGGCTCGCCGGGCTGGGCGAGCGCCGCGGCCGTGGGAGCGGCGGAGCACATCAGGTACACGCCCTCGATCGCGGCCTGTCCGGCGAGGGTCTGCGCCGGGTCGGACATCGCCCCCATCGCCAGCCCGCTGAAGCAGCTGTCCAGGATGACGATCCGGCGTCTGGCCCGGGTCCTCAGGACGGCTTTGCGGACGGCCGAGTACGCCAGTGAGTCCTCGGGTGAGTCCACGTGCGAGTCGACCAGTCCGAGGTGGAGATCGAGGTCGTCCTCGTCCTGGAGGCCGTGCCCCGCGTAGTACACGATCAGCGTGTCGGTGGCCTCCTCCGCCGCCTGTCGCAGCGGTTTGAGCACCTCGCTGGGGGTCCGGGGATCGAGGATGACCGTGGCGTTCTCCGCGGGAATGCCGAGGTGTGCCGCACCGGTGACCAGGCTGTTCAGGCCCCACAGGTTGTTCGCCACCGCCGGCAGGTCGTGCAGGTGGGTGTAGCTCCCGGTACCCACCAGGACGGCCCGCGACCGCTCTCCCACGAGGAGGTCGGGCGCCTCCGGCATCAGGCCCCGTCCTCGCCCAGCGCCGCGAGGATCCTCGCGAGCTCGTCGGGGTCGGTCGTGTCGAGGGTGACCCGGCGCCCCCGGTGCTCGATCGTCACGGCCGGCGGCCGGGAGCGGCTGCCGCGCCAGGCCGCGTACGCGAGGGCGAGGTTGCCCAGCTGAAAGCCGCTGTCGACCACGAGCTGGACGACGTCGAAGGCGCCCCCCATCTCGCCGGGACCAGGCGGCGCCTGGGTCAGCCTGACGAGGGCCGACGTCCGGATGGCTTCGTCGTCGCGGAGCCAGCGGGCAAGGGACCGCAACTCCCGGTCGACGTCCTGCGCTTCCCCCGTGACCCTGATGCCGTACTCCCCCACCGCGCCCCCAAGCATCCGTCGCGCCCTGACGCATCGCAGCATAGGTCCACGATCAGCCCCCGGTCCCCGAACTCGCTCAAATGGGCTCTGACCTGCGAAGCTTGAGGCTCGGGCACCCGCGAAGCTCGCGCCCCGCGCGATCGGGGCCCACCCTTCGGTCCCGGGAGTGCGACTCACGACCACGCATCGAGGAGATCCGTGCCGCCACCCTTCGTCCACCGGATCACGAAATACGACCCGCCGACTGGGACGCGTCCGGGCACTACACCGGCACCGAGGACACGGAGAGCGATCACGGGCCCGTCGAGGCGGCGTACCTGGCGGCGATCGCCGCCTTCGCCGGAGCCTCGGGGATCGACCGGTGGGAGATCCGCGACCCCTCGGTCACGGGCCCCGTCCACTTCGGTCTGGAGCTGCCGGTGACGGGGCACGTCCTCGGCGCGCTCTTCCCGCCCGACCTCACCGGCTACCACGACGGGGCCGAGACCGGCGGAGAGGGGGTGGCGGAGCCGGCGGACGAGGGGATCTGGACGCGCGTGTGCGAAGCCGTCGCCTCACGGGGGCCCTGCTCCTCGAGGAGGCGTACCTCGGCAACGCGACCCGCTGGCATCGCCTCTCGCCGGGGAGCCTCGACCGGGCACGTGCCGGCCTCGGGCCGCGCGGCCTGCTGACCGTCTGGCCGGACCTGACCCCGGACGTCGGCGGGGTCATCGCCACGCTGCCCGAGGAGGAAGACGTGGAGTTCGTCTGGGAGGCGGACGACGGGACGATCGGCCACCTGGTCGTCTTCGAGACGAAGCGGGAGGTGCTGGCCGCGCACGTCGCCGGCGCCCGGGCGGCCTGTGCTCTTCCCCTGGGGAGGGAGGATCGCCACCCGCTGTTCTGCGGAGTCCTGCCGGACGATGACGGGGTGGTGCGCGCCCGGTGGTGACGCGGTGCGCGGGTCGATCTCGGACTCTCCCCGGCGTGGGTGACAGGGTGGCGGACTCACGGGTGCGAGGCCGAAGTGCCGCGAAGCACCCCGAACCGCTCTCAGAACCTACGCAGTTCGCTCACACGACGGCACGTGGTGCGGCGAAGATGTCCGGTTCTCCTCCCGCTTCGTCGCAAAATGACACCAGAGCGCCTGGATCACCGAAAAAGCCCGAAAAGAGCCGTGACAGGACCAGGGCCCGGCCTTCGGCGGGGCCGCGCGGCCGACGAGGGAGGCGCCTCCGCGAACGGCGGCCTCCGCCGGTCCGAGCCCCTGACGGACACAGCGCCGGGAACAGACGTGCGTCAATCTCATGACCGTCGATTCATCGTTCTGGTGGCGGGTGGATGCCAGAAGGCCGTGCCATCCGGTCAGTGCGGAAGGGGCGGGGGTGAGGGCGGGGACGGGAGAGACGAGCGGGGGTGCCGGAGGGAGGTGGCGTGGGGTGGCGGTGCCGTAGCGGTCGGGGGGCGGTGCGGGTAAACCCGACGGGCGGAGGTGGCCGGGACCGCTCCGGGGGCGCTGTACCGGGCGCGGCGGGGACGGTGAGCTACGGGCGTTCCGGGCTCACGTCCCGCTGTACGGGGACGGCGGGCCCCACGCGCACCGTCGAACGATCGGAGATGTCACCATGAGCACACCTCCTTCCGTCCCGCTTCGGGTCGCTCTCGTGAACGGGAGCTTCGAGCAGCCGGCCGTGACCGACATGGCGTTTCTGCCGGACGCGTCGCAGACACAGGCGCCGCGGCACGTCCCGGGGTGGCTGACCACGGCGACCGACCACATGGTCGAGCTGTGGCATTCGGGATTCAACGGCGTGCCGTCCGCGGAGGGCGAGCAGTTCGCGGAGCTGAACGCCAATCAGGTGTCCACGCTCTACCAGGACTTGCCGACCACGCCGGGCACGAAGCTGTACTGGCGGCTCTACCACCGGGGCCGGCAGGGGCAGGACACCATGGCGCTGGACATCGGGGCGCCGGGGAGCGTGGTGGAGCAGCGTTCCTTCACCGACGGGAACACGGCGTGGGGGTACTACACGGGCACGTACACGGTGCCGGCCGGGCAGGGCACGACGCGCTTCGCCTTCCGCTCGGTGTCGGCGGCCGGGGGAAACCGGGGCATCGGCAACTTCCTGGACGGGGTGTTCTTCGGTACGGCGCCGCTGGTGGTGCTGACCAAGACCGCCGTGCCGGAAGGGCCGTTGGACGTCGGGGACGTCGTCACGTACCGGATCACGGCCAGGAACGAGGGGGGTGGGGCCGCCGAGCGCCTGACGGTGACGGACGTGCTGCCGCCGGGGACGACGTACGTACCCGGTTCGCTCCGGGTCATCGACGGTCCGAACGCCGGCGTGAAGAGCGACCGGGCGGGTGACGACCAGGCGGCGTACGACGCCGCGAGCGACACGGTCGTCTTCCGGCTCGGGACGGGAGCCTCGGCGTCGCAGGGCGGCAGTCTGGCCAACACGGCCTCGCTTCCGGAGGGGACGACCGTCGAGTACCGGGTGACCCTCGGGCTGGAGACGGCGGGCACGCGGGTGGTGAACACCGCCGTCGCCGCCTACGAGAACCGGCTGGGTGACGCCCCCGAGCCGCTGACGTCCACGTCCGACGAGGCCGTGACCGAGGTGCGGCCGGCGGCGGACCTGGACGTGACCAAGGCGGCCGACGTGACGTCCGTGACCGTCGGTCAGACGGTGACCTACCGGCTGACCGTCCACAACGCCGGTCCCAGTCCGGCGACGGGGGTGTCGGTCGCCGACCGGCTCCCGAACGGACTCGTCTTCCTGTCCGCCGACGCGAGCGCCGGTGCCTACGTCCCGGAGACCGGGCAGTGGTCCGTCGGCGGACTGGCCGTCGGGGCCCGCGCCACCCTGACCCTGCGGGCGAAGGCCACCAGGGCCGCCCGGCTGACCAACACGGCCACCGTCACGGGGGCGGAGAAGGACCCCGACCCGTCCGACAACACCGACTCCGTGACCGTCTGCGTGGAGCCCGCGCCGACGTGCTGCGCCCCCTGCGTGCCCCGTTCCTGAGAACACCGGGGGCTGAGCGGCGGACAGTCAGGTGAGCGGCGGCCGTTCCGCCGGTGCGGCTCGGCCGCCGCTCAGCCCCCGGCTCCCGTCGCGTGGGGGCGGGTACGGCTCTCCGTTCCCGGCGCCGGGGGGCCGGGTACGGCTCCGTCAGGTGCGGGGCGGAGCCGTCTCGGACGTGCCGGACGCCTCGGCGGGGGCCGTCGAGAGGGGCTCGGCGATGTCCTCCAGGGAGCGGCGTTCGGCCTTGACCGCGAGGAAGGCCGCGACGAGTCCGGCGGCGCACATGAGGCCGGCGCCGATCTGGAAGGCGAGGACGGTCTCCGACGGGATGCCGGACTCGGTGAGCTTGGCGAAGATCAGCGGGCCGCTGATGCCGCCGGCCGCGGTGCCGATCGCGTAGAAGAAGGCGATGGCCATGGCGCGGGTCTCCATCGGGAAGACCTCGGAGACGGTGAGGTAGGCGCTCGACGCGCCGGCCGAGGCGAAGAACAGCACGACGCACCAGCAGGCCGTGAGCGTGGTGGCGCTGAGCACGCCGCTGCCGAACAGCCATGCCGTGCCGAAGAGCAGGACGCCGGAGAGGAGGTAGGTGGACGAGATCATGACGCGGCGGCCGACGGTGTCGAAGAGCCGGCCGAGGAACAGCGGGCCGAGGAAGTTGCCCGCGGCGATGACGGCGAAGTAGTAGCCCGTCTGCCCGGTGGGCACGTCGAAGAAGGTCGAGAGGATGGTGCCGAAGCCGAAGGTGATCGCGTTGTAGAGGAACGCCTGGCCGATGAAGAGGGAGAGGCCGAGGACGGCGCGGCGCGGGTAGCGGCGGAAGACGGTCTTCGCGATGAGTCCGAAGCCGATGCTGCGGCGCTGGTGGATGGTGATCTCGCCCGCGGGCTCCGGCAGCGGGCGGCCGTGCTCCTCCTCGACCTCGCGCTCGACGGTGGAGACGAGTTTCTCCGCCTCCTCGCCGCGTCCGTGGATGAACTGCCATCGTGGGCTCTCGGGGACGTGCCGTCGGACCAGCAGGATCACCAGACCAAGCACGACGCCTAGGGCGAAGCTGAGCCGCCAGCCCATGTCGAGGGCGAAGATGTCGGTGTCCAGCATCACGATGGAGAGCAGGGCTCCGCCGATGGCGCCGAGCCAGTAGCTGCCGTTGATGATGAGGTCGACCCGGCCGCGGTAGAGGGAGGGGATCAGCTCGTCGATCGCCGAGTTGATGGCCGCGTACTCGCCGCCGATCCCGAATCCGGTCAGGAAGCGGAAGAGGAAGAACCACCAGGATTCCATCGACAGGGCGGTGAGGGCCGTGGCTCCCAGGTAGACGGCCAGCGTCACCATGAACAGCTTCTTGCGACCGTAGCGGTCGGTCAGCCAGCCGAAGAAGAGGGCTCCGGAGCAGGCGCCGGCGACGTACAGGGCGGCGGCCGTTCCGGTCACCTGGGCGGCGGTGATGTCGAGGCCGCTGCCGCTCTCGGCGAGCCGGCCGGCGATGTTGCCGACGATGGTGACTTCGAGGCCGTCCAGGATCCAGACGGTCCCGAGGCCGATCACGATCATCCAGTGCCAGCGCGACCAGGGCAGGCGGTCCAGTCGGGCCGGGACGGCCGTGGTCACGGTTCCTGTGGCTGCGGGTACGGACGTGTCCCGCGTCGTGTCTTCGGTCATGACTCCCTCTCCTCGGGCGCCTTACTGCGGCTGCCCCGCTGCGGTGGGGTCATGCCTGCGGAGATCCGGACGCCGTCTCCGGTACGGCCGTACGCGGGGGCCGCCGGCACCCGCGCTCGCCCGGGTCGCGGCAGGTCACGGGCGCGGGACCGGGCTGCGGTGAGGGCCGTCCGCGGGACGCACGGCCGGTTGTAGGGTGTCCGCCATGCCCTGCGTACTCGTGGTCGAAGACGACCCCAGCATCCGTGCCTCGCTGATGGAGATCCTCGCGGAGCACGGCCATGCGGTGCGCAGCACGGGCGACGGGTTCGGCGCGCTGCGCGAGGTCGCGCAGGGCGCGCTGGACGCGGTGGTGCTCGACCTCGGGCTGCCGGATCTCGACGGCGGCGACGCGCTGCGGATGATCCGCGGCATCTCGAACGTGCCCGTGGTGGTCGCGACCGCCCGCGACGACGAGAGCGAGATCGTCAAGCTCCTCAACGCGGGCGCCGACGACTACCTGGTCAAGCCGTTCTCCGGGGCGCAGCTCCTGGCCCGGCTCTCTGCGGTGCTGCGGCGGACCGCCGTCCCCGCCGCCGTCGCCGGGCAGGCTCCGCCCGCCGATCCGTCGGGTGCGGTGACGGTCGGGGAGCTGACCGTGGACCCGCCGGCGCGCTCGGCGTATCTGGCGGGGCGTGAACTGGTCCTCACGCGGCGGGAGTTCGACCTGCTGGCCTTTCTGGCCCGGCACGCCGGCACGGTGGTGTCCCGGCGCCGGCTGCTCGCTGAGGTCTGGCAGGAGGCATACATCGAGGACCAGACCATCGACGTGCACGTGTCCGCCCTGCGCCGCAAGCTCGGCGAGCGGGCCTCGGCCCCGCGCTATCTGCGCACCGTGCGCGGGGTGGGCATCAAGCTGGTGGCGCCGCACTGAGGGGGGCGCTCACTCCTGGGAGGACGGCGTGCCGAAGTCCTGGGTCCACCAGGGGCCGCCGTCGGAGCTGACGCCGACGCCGATCTCGATGAAACCGCAGTCGAGGATGTTGGCCCGGTGTCCGGGGCTGTGCATCCAGGCGTCCATGACGGCGGCGGCGTCGTCCTGTCCCTTGGCGATGTTCTCGCCGGACCGTGACCAGGTGTAGCCGGCCGCCTCGATGCGGTCCTGCGGCTGGGAGCCGTCGGTTCCCGTGTGGGAGAAGTTGCCGGTGGCGGCCATGGCGTCGGTGTAGTCCTGGGCCGCCTCGGTGAGGTCCGCGTCGACGGTCAGGGCCTCGCAGCCGGCCGCGGCACGCTCGGCGTTCACGAGGCGGACGACCTCCTGGGCCTCGCTGCCGCCCGCCGGGCGCGTCCCGCCGTCGGGGGCGGTGGCCGGCGGTTTCCCGGTGGCCGGAGGCGCGGGCCTGGGCTTGTGCGGGCGGGGTGCCGCGGAGGGTCTCGCCGCCTGGGCGGTGACCGAGGGCGGCGGGGTCGCCGTGGGCGGCGTCGACGGGGCGGAGGCGGTCGTAGGCGTGCGCGGGGCGACGGACGGGGCCGTCGGGGCGGGCGGCGGCGTGGTGGTCGCGGTCGGGTCGGGCGAGCCGCTGCCGAGGGTGGCGGTGTCGGCCATGTCGTGCGCGGAGCCGACGAGTTCGGTGCCCGCCAGGCAGACGGCGGCGACGGCCAGGGTGCCGATGCCCGCCACGGCGGCCCTGAAGCGGGGGCGGCGCGGGGCTCGGTGACCACGGCGTCCGTGGGCGGCTCGGGGACTCATCTCGGGTTCCTCCAGGAGGGGTACGGGCGGGGTGGGGAGCCCGGCGGAAGCGGCCCGGGGCCGTTTCGGGCGGGGTGGGCCGCACGCGGCGGCGAAGGTCCGCCGGAGGCCGTGTGACGGGAGCGTAGGCGTGCCGGAGCTGCGAGGACGCCGTCTGAGGGATGCGCTCAGGCAGACCTAAGCAACGGCTCAGGTTCGGTACCGGCGCGGGACAGGTCCCCAGGTGGGGGGCGCCGGTCGCGGCGGCTCCGCGGGGAAGGGCGGGGCTGCTCCGTGCGAGGGCGGGGTGGGTGCCGGCATGGGCGTCGGCCACACTGATCCGGTGCCA
The DNA here is from genome assembly GCF_055584185.1 of Streptomyces sp. NPDC104202. Classification (NCBI taxonomy): domain Bacteria; kingdom Bacillati; phylum Actinomycetota; class Actinomycetes; order Kitasatosporales; family Streptomycetaceae; genus Streptomyces; species Streptomyces sp. NPDC104202. The sequence goes on from NZ_JBVJMN010000069.1 coordinate 13,121, forward strand.
CGCCTCCTGCGCTATCTCCTCATATGGCTGTCGTGCACCGCGGCCAGCGTCACCGCGGTGATGCTGACGGTGTACTTCGTCATCGGCCTGACCCGACCGACCCCGCCCGCCGCGCGGTCGGTCCAGGCGGTGTACCCCTCCCCGTCCGTACGCGTCGGGGTGCCGGCCTCGTCCGTCGCCACCGCCCCGAAGACGCCCGCCACCACGCCCGCGCCCTCCTCGGCTCCGCCGCCGGCCCCGCGTACGCCCTCGCCGTCTCCCTCGGCCACCCGGGCGCCCGTCACCTCCACGCCCCGGCTCTCGGCTCCGAAGTGCACCGGGGGACCCGGGCTGCACACCGTTCCGTCCGAGGGGGGCAAGGTCACCGTCCAGTACGGCCGCGACAGCGTGTGCTTCGTCTCCGCCGTGCCCGATCCGGGGTTCCGCACGAGCACCAGCCAGAGCGATCCCGGCACCCTGGTGGTCGTCTTCACCAGCGACGACCACCGTTCGCAGATCACGGCGACCGTCGTGCCCACGGCGCAGGCCGGCGTGCGCGAGACCCGGCTGTGAGTCCTCGGGCCCTGCGGCGCCCGGGCGGAGAACCCCTGGTGGCGGGCTCGTGACCGCGAACCTGTGCAGTTCCTTAAGCGTGCCTGATGGGTGGCCTCAGGACGCCCCGGGACGTCTCTCCCGCCCCTAGGCTCACGGTCGGTCAGGACGATCGCTCCGGACCCGGCGGACAGGACGCCGGGCCGCGTCCTGGTCCCGCTCCGGCACCGGCCGCTTCCAGGCCCCCGGAGAGCTCACCGACTCAAGGGGTTGATCCGTCATGGCCGCACACCGGCGCAGACAACGCACCGCCGGCCTCCAGGGCCTCGTCCGCCTCTCGGCCGTCTCCCTCACGGTCGCCTCCGCGGCCGTCGCCACGGCCTGCGGGGTCGGCGGCTCGAAGAACGACGCGGCACAGAACGTGTCCGTGGCGGCGGTCCCCGACCTGCCCGGCGACCGGAGCACCGGCGACCCGGAACCCATGGAGGCGGCGACGTCGTCCGCCCCTCCCACCACCGCCCCGAGATCGGTTCCGCCGACGTCCCGCCCGGCGCCCTCCACGTCCTCCCTGGTGGCCAAGCGGCCCGCGGCGACGACCGAGGCGGCGCCGCGCCCCGCCAGGACGACGGCCGCCCCCGCCCCGGCCACGCCGGCCCCGAAGAAGAGCGCTCCGGTGTCCGGCGATTCGGGCTTCACCAGCGGATACCCGACCGGGGCGGACGCCCGTGGGGCCGTCAGGGCGGCGGTCGCCGCCGCCAAGGCCGACGGCAAGAAGGTGCTGATCGACTTCGGCGCGAACTGGTGCGGCAACTGCAAGGCCGCCGACCGGGTCTTCGCCACGAGCGGCGTCGGGGCGCTCCTGGACGCCTCGTACCACGTGGTCAAGGTCGACATCGGCAGCCAGGACTCCGCCGCCTTCGACCTCCTGCGCGACTACTGCACCGGCGAGGGCGCGTACAAGATGCCGGTGCTGGTCGTCCTCGACGGCAACGGCAAGGTCGTCACCGAGACGCACTCGACCGGCAATCCCGAGCTGAGCGAGTCCGGCCTCGGGGCGTTCCTGCGGAAGTGGGCCTGATGACGGCCCGCGGCCACGGACGCGGCGCGTCGGCGGCCGCCGTGCTCCTCCTCCTCGCCCTCGCGGCCACCGGGTGCGACGCCGCCGCGGCCGGGCCGGGCGGCGGCGCGCCGGGGGCCGGCACCGCCGAGACCGCGACGGTCCTGCCGGTCGCCGAACGCCCCGCCGCACCCGACACCTCGGGCCGGGGCCTCGCGGGCGAGGAGCTGGCGCTGCGCTCGTACCGCGGCAAGGTCGTCGTCCTGAACGTGTGGGGCTCCTGGTGTGCCCCCTGCCGCGCCGAGGCCGCCGACCTGGAGGCGCTGCGCGTCGCGGCGGCGCCGCGCGGGGTGGAGCTCCTGGGCGTCGATGTCCGTGACCGTTCCACCGGACCGGCCCGGGAGTTCGAGCGGACCTACGGACTTCGGTACCCGAGCATCCATGATCCCGACGGGAAGCTGCTACTGGCCTTCCCGCCCGCGCTGCTCAACCCGCAGGCCATCCCGTCCACCCTGGTCGTCGACCGGCAGGGGCGGATCGCCGTCGCCGTCTCCGGTCCCGTCACCCGCGCGCTGCTGGAGCCCCTCGTGGAGCAGGTCGCCGGGGAGGACGCGTGACCGGCCCCGCCTGGACGGAGCTCGCCTCCGGGCCGGCCGCCGGCGCGGTGTCGGGCACCCTGCTCCTCGCCGTGCCGGTGGCCGTCGCCGCGGGCCTGGTGTCCTTCCTCTCCCCGTGCGTCCTGCCGCTCGTCCCCGGCTACCTGTCGTACGTCACCAGCCTGTCGGTGTCCGACCTCGCCGAGGCGGACGGCGGCCGGCGCGGGCGGATGGTCGCCGGAGCGGCCCTGTTCGTCCTGGGATTCAGCGGCGTCCTGGTGTCGGGCGGCGCCCTGTTCGGTTTCGTGGGGCGGAACCTGCTCGCCCACCAGGACGGCATCACGCTGGTCCTCGGCCTGTTCACCATCGTCATGGGCCTGGCGTTCGCGGGCTGGCTGCCCGGCTTCACCCAGCGCGAGCTGCGCAGCAGCCGCCGCCCCTCCTTCGGCCTGGCCGGCGCGCCCCTCCGGGGCATCGTCTTCGGCGTGGGCTGGACCCCCTGCATCGGCCCGACCCTGGCCGCCGTCCAGGCCCTGGCCTGGAACGAGGCCAGCGCCGGGCGGGGCGCCCTCCTCATGATCTGCTACTGCGTGGGGCTCGGGGCGCCCTTCCTGCTCACCGCGCTCGCCTTCCAGCGGGCCCTGCGCGCCTTCCGCTGGGTCAGGAACCACCACGGGACCGTCATGCGGGCCGGCGGCGCACTCCTCGTCCTCGTCGGCGTCCTGCTGGTCACCGGGCTCTGGTCCGACCTGGTGTACGCGCTGCAGGTACGGCTGCAGGGGACGACCGCGGCCCTGTAGGCCGGCCGTACCGCAGCGCCACGCAGTCCGCCCCGTCCCCGGCGCCACGCGGCACCCCGCATCGAGGTGCCGCGCAGCCACCTCGTCCCGAACTGCCGCACCGCGCGCCGCCCCGAGCACACCGGTACCGCCCCCGGCCGGCGCCGCCCCCTCCTCTCTCCGCAACCCGAGAAAGACGAAGTACGACGACATGAGACGCACCATGACCTCTCCGCACCCGGCTTCCCGTCTCCCCCGCGCAGCGCGCACGGGCCTCGGCCGGGCGGCCGCCGCGCTCCTGGCCGCCGCCTCGCTGACCGGCTGCGGGCAGGAGGCGGCGCCGGCGCGGGCCGCCGCCGTGACGGAGTTCAACGAGAACGGCGTGACCGTCCGGCTGAGCGTGGCCGACTGGAAGTCCGACGCGGGCACGCTGGTCGCCACGTTCACGCCCGACGAAGCCGGCTTCCACCTCTACAGCACCTCGCTGCCCGCCGACGGCGTGGAAGGGGTGGGACGGCCGACCGCGCTCCGTCCCGTCGGTTCGGTCGCCACCGCCGGTGAGATGACGGTGGACAAGCCGGTCAAGAGCATCACGGTGCCGGGTGTGCGCGCCGCCGTGCCGGTCTACCCCGACGGCCCCGTCACGGTCACGCTGCCGATCCGGGCGACCGGTCCGGGCGCGGCGAAGGTGCTGATCGGCTACGCGAGCTGCAGTTCGACCGAGGGGTGTACGATCCCGGTGGCCGACCGGCCGGTGTCCCTGCGCACCGGCGAGGACGGCCTGTCGTTCGCCGCCTCCTGACGGCCCGTCGTCGCGGATCACGGGGCCGGTGACGCGTACGCCCCTCCCCGGAGGAGCCGTACCGGGAGAGCCTCCGGCGGCCCGGCCGACCGGACTCCGGAACCCGAACCCCCACCGTGGCGCTGGGCGCACGGCTACCCGTTGGAGCGCTGCACCCGTGAACCGAGGGCCCCGAAGACGCCGTGCCGAGTCCGCGGCCTCACGGTGAGGCGCTCCCTCGCGGGGGTGGCCCTCGCCGTCACGTCGATGGTGGCGCTGTCGTTCCTGATCCCGCTGGGGCTGCTGGTGATGTCGCTCGCCCGTGAGCAGAGCATCACGGCCGCCGAGCAGAGCGCGGCGGCGATGGCGCCGATCCTGGCGCTCACCACGGACGCGGCCGAGCTGCGCGAGGCGGGGGCGGGACTGCGGGCGGCCGAGCACATGGTCATCCACCTGCCGGACCACAGCACGGTCGGCGGCGCGGGGCACGCGCCGCCGGAACTGCTGGGCCGGGCCGAGGAGGAACGCGAGTCCATCTCGCGGGACGTGCCCGGCGGCTGGATCTACCTGCAGCCGGTGATCCTGCCCCAGGACCGGGTCGCGGTGGTGGAGAACTTCGTGCCCGACGACGACCTGACGCGCGGTGTCGTCCTGTCGTGGAGCGTCATGGCCGGTCTCGCGGTCGTCCTGCTCGGCGGCTCCGTCCTCGTCGCCGACCGCCTCGGCTCCGCCGTCGTCACGGCGGCGAAGCGACTGGCCGAGGCGTCGCGCCGGCTCGGCACGGGCAGCCTCGACACCCGCGTCCAGCCCAAGGGGCCGCCGGAGCTCAAGGAGGCGGGCACGGCCTTCAACACCATGGCCGACCGCATGACGGACCTGCTCGCCGTCGAGCGGGAACTGGTCGCGGACCTGTCCCACCGGCTGCGCACCCCGCTGACCGCGCTGCACCTGGCGGTCGAGCGGATCGCGCCGAGCGCCGACACCGGGCGCATCCGGACGGCCGTCGCCGAGCTGGAGCGGGAGCTCAACGCGATCATCGCCGAGGCGCGTACGCCGCTCTCGGTCGGCCCGATGGGCCGGGCGCTGCGGGGCGAGGACTCCGCCGACGGGCCAGGGGACGGCGGGGACCACTGCGAGGTGGCCGACGTCGTCCGGCGGCGGGCCGCCTTCTGGGCCGTGCTGGCGGGGCAGCAGGACCGTCCCTGCGCGCTGCAGATCACGGACGAGACGACCCCCGTCCACCTGCCCGAAGCGGACATCACGGCCGTCGTGGACGCGCTCGTGGGCAATGTCTTCCGGTACACCTCCCGGGGCACGGCCCTGGAGGTGTCCGTGTGCCGCACCGCCCACACCGTGGAACTGACCGTCCACGACGCCGGTCCCGGCATCGCCGACCCGGACGGCGCCCTCGCCCGCGGCGGGAGTACGGGCTCCACAGGTCTCGGGCTCGACATCACCCGCCGCGCTGCCCTCGCCGCCCGGGGCTCCGTCCGCATCACGCGCGGCCCCCTGGGCGGTGCCCGGGTGTCGGTCACGTTCCAGCTGTCGACGGCCCCGGCGCCGGGGCGTCCGCGCTCGCGCCGCCGGGGCCGGAGGGCGAGCGCGGCCAGGACCGCGCCGGGCACGGCGGGCGACTGACGGGCCCCGGGGCCCGCCGGAGTCCGGCGGGCTCAGGCGGCGGGCGTACGGGATGCGGACTCAGTGCGGGGACGCGCGGAGGCCGACTCCATCGGCGGGCATGCGAGGTGCGGGCGAGGAGTCGGCCTGCGAGCTGCGCGTGGGGAGTCAGCCGGCGGACGGCGTCACGAAGACGCGTTCCAGGAGGGCGGACAGGGAGTCCCGGTCCTCGGCGCTCAGCCCCTCCAGGCCCTCGCGCGTGGTGTGCATCTTCGCGCGGATCGCGTCGGTGACGCGCTCGCCCTCGGCGGTGAGGATGACGTTCTTGACGCGCCGGTCGGCGGCGTCGGGCTCACGGCGCACCAGGCCGCGCTTCTCCAGCCGGTCGATGATCCCGGTCATGTTGGAGGCGTCGCAGGTCATGGTCTCGGCCAGGGAGCGCATCGCGGCGGGTCCCCGGCGCAGCACGGTCAGGGCCTTGCCCTGGCTCGCCGTGAGGTTCTCGCTCGCCGCCGCGACGGTGAAATCGCCGTAGTAGACGCCGAGGGAGACGGAGAGCAGCTCCATGAGCTGGGCCGTGTCGACGCGGGGAGCTTCTGTCATGGGACCACTTTAGCCGGAGATACTTGACTACCTCAAGGAACGGGCTCTACGGTCGCCCTATTGCATGAAGTTATCAAGCATCAAGGTAGTCAAGTAGTTGCCCCGAGGAGCGTCCCTGTGACCGTCACCGCGTCCCCCACCTCCCGTGCGGCCGAGATCCTTTCCCGGCCCGTCACGCTGAACGGCCTGACCGTCCCGAACCGCATCGCCATGGCACCGATGACGCGCATGTTCTCCCCCGGCGGCATCCCCGGCGAGGACGTGCGGTCGTACTACGCCCGCCGCGCCGCCGCCGGTGTCGGCCTGATCGTCACCGAGGGCACCTACGTCGGCCACGACTCGGCCGGGCAGAGCGACCGCGTGCCGCGGTTCCACGGGGAGGAGCAGCTCGCCGGCTGGGCGAAGGTCGCCGAGGACGTGCACGCGGCGGGCGGCACGATCGTGCCCCAGCTCTGGCACATCGGCATGGTGCGCAAGCAGGGCCAGGCTCCCTACGCCGACGCCCCGGCGATGGGCCCCTCCGGCATCCGCACCGACGGGACCGAGGGCACGGGCAAGGCCATGACCCAGGGCGACCTGGACGACGTCATCGGCGCCTTCGCCGAGGCCGCGGCCGCCGCCGAGCGCATCGGCTTCGACGGCGTCGAGCTGCACGGCGCGCACGGCTACCTCCTGGACCAGTTCCTGTGGGCGGGGACGAACCGCCGCACCGACGCCTACGGCGGCGACCCGGTGGCCCGCACGAAGTTCGCGGCCGAGATCGTGGCGGCCGTGCGCGCGTCCGTCTCGTCCGACTTCCCGGTGATCTTCCGCTACTCGCAGTGGAAGCAGGACGCGTACGACGCGCGGCTCGCCGAGACGCCGCAGGAGCTGGAGGCGATCCTCGCCCCGCTCTCCGCCGCCGGCGTCGACGTCTTCCACGCCTCCACCCGCCGTCACTGGATCCCCGAGTTCGAGGACTCGGACCTCAACCTCGCGGGCTGGACGAAGAAGCTCACCGGCAAGCCCACCATCACCGTCGGCTCGGTCGGCCTCGACGGCGACTTCCTCCACGCCTTCGCCGGCCAGGGCGCCCCGGTCCAGGGCATCGACGACCTCCTCGACCGCCTGGAGCGCGACGAGTTCGACATGGTCGCCATCGGCCGCGCGCTGCTCCAGGACCCGGAGTGGGCGGCGAAGGTCCTCGCCGGACGCACCGACGAGCTCAAGCCGTACGACGCGGCCGCGGTGCAGACCCTGAGCTAGGGGGTTTCTCGCCGGGCAGGGGCAGGCCGTCCCCAGGGCGTCGGCCGCCCCTGCCCGGCGCCGGTCTCAAGGAAAGCGCGCGACGTAGCGGCGCTGCCAGGGCGTCTCGACGGCGCGGGGGGCGTAGTGCTCACGGACGTAGGCCACGGCCTCGTCGCGGGGTACCCCGTCGAGCACGGCGAGGCACGCCAGCGCGGTGCCGGTCCGCCCCCGCCCGCCGGCGCAGGCGACCTCGACGCGCTCGCCCTCGGCACGCGCCCACGCCTCGCGCAGCGCGTCGGCGGTCGCGGCGCGATCGGACGGCAGCCGGAAGTCCGGCCAGCGGAGCCAGCGGCTCTCCCAGTCGACCGGGGGCGGCCGGTGGCCGAGCAGGTACAGCGCGAAGGTGGGCCGCGCACCCGGCGGAATGGGCCGGCGCAGCCCCCGGCCGCGGACGAGCCGGCCCGAGGGCAGCCGCAGTACACCCGCCTCGGTGGGTTCCCATACAGCAGTCATGGGGCGAGCGTAGTCCGGTGCACCGCACGAAGGGGCCGGCGAGCGGCTTCGGACGGGGCGGCCACCGGCCCGGCGCCGGGCCACGCCGGGCGCGCTGTTCCGGCGCGGTGGGAGGCGGGACGTACACCCCCTCCCGGGCACGCCGTCTACGCTCGGCGCATGCGGCGCGACGAGGTCACCGGGGACGACGGCACATGGACGGGACTGTCCCTGGACGTCGACGGCCACCCCCGCCCCGGGCTGTGCGTCTTCACCGCGGGACGGCGGCTGTTGCTCTCCCAGCAGGGACGGCCGGTGCTGCTCGCCGTCGTGGAGGAGCAGCTCGACGGGGTCGACTTCCGGCGCGGTGACGCGTACCGCTCCCCCGTCCCCCCGTTGCGCGCCGACGAGGCGCGCACGCGGGCGGGCGTGCCGCAGCGGTGGGCCCACCGCTTCGCCCGGCACCTCGTCGACTCGCCGGACGGCCCCCTGCACGAGGGGCGTTGGCTGTTGTCGCGCGACGGTCCGCTCCTCCGCGGTCGCGACGCCGCCACCTCGCACGCCGAGCACTGGGGCTCGCTGCTCGTCGACGGGCATCCGGCCGGATACGTCGAATGGTTCCTCCACTCCCACTCCTGGGAGGTCCTGCCGCTGCGGCCGATGCCAGGTCCCGACGACGGGCGGGTCAAGGCGTACCGCAAGCAGGCGCGGGACGGGACGCTTCCTCCCGTGCTGTTGTGGTGGGTCAGCGGTCTCGACTGCCACGTGATCCTGGACGGGCACGCGCGGCTCGCCGCGGCGCTCTCCGCGTCCGTCGAGCCACCGCTGCTGTACCTGCACCGCACGGCGCCGCGCGACGCCCTGACCGCGGGCGTCGACGAGGCCGCCGACGCCTACGCGTCCGAACTGGCGCGCTTCGCCGGCCTGCGCGCCGGTCACGGCCCCGGCGTACCGGACGGCGCCGCCTCCGCCGGCCCGGCGCTCGTCCGCGCCCTGAACGAGCTGACCACCGGGCGCCGGCCGACCTGGGCGTGGCCGCTGCCCGGCGGTGAGGGAGAGTGGGAGCGCATCGCCCGTGACGTGACGGCCGGCCGGGAGTGGCGCCGCTTCTGACCCCACGGGCCGCTCGGTCCGGCCGTCGTGACCGCACGTCCGAAGCGGCGGGCGCTCCTCCACGGCCGGCGAGCCTCGCGCGCACGCGGGTCTCGCCGGCGTCCGCCGTCATCTCAGCGGCGTGCGGTGGAGGTTGACCAGGAGGCGCCAGACCCGTTCGGCGATCTGCGCGGGCGTCGCCTCGATCAGTCCGTGGAGCCAGTCGGCCAGGACGCCCGCGAAGGCGGCGGCCACGGCCGAGGCGACCAGGTCGGGTTCGGGGGCGCCCGCGAGGGCGCGTTCGGTACGGCTGCGGTCGCGCAGCTCGTGGTGGAGGACGAGGCCGAGCGGTCCGCTGCCGCCGGGGCGCAGCAGTTCCCGGTAGAGAGCCGTGTGCGGGGCGATCCGCTCGAAGAAGGCGGGCAGCGCGGGGGGCGGGGTGGTGGGGTCGGGCGTGCCCCGCCAGGCGTGCAGCGCGTCCACGGCCTCGCGCACGACGTCGGCGCAGGCGTCGACGGCGAGCGCCTCCAGGTCGGTGTAGTGGAGGTAGAAGGTCGCACGCCCCACTCCGGCCCGGCGCACCAGCGTCGCGACGCTGACCTGTGCGAGCGGCCGGTCGGCGCACTCGTCCAGGAGCGCCTGGCGCAGCCGTGCCCGGGTGCGCGCCACCCTGGGGTCCTCCGGTACGGGGATCACCGTGCGAGCAGGACGGCGCCGAGCGCGATCGCGCCGGGCAGGGCCTGGGCGACCAGGATGCGGCGGTTGGCGGTGAGTCCGCCGTACAGCCCAGCGACGACCACGCACGAGAGGAAGAAGACCTTGGCCTGGAATCCGGTCGGGTCCGCGGCGATCAGCGCCCACACGAGTCCGGCGGCGAGGAAGCCGTTGTAGAGCCCCTGGTTCGCGGCGAGCGGCGCGGTGGCGCGGGCGAGCGGGGCGTCGAAGCCGGACAGCTTCCGTCCCGGCCGCTTCTCCCACAGGAACATCTCCAAAACCAGGATGTAGGCGTGCAGGGCTGCCACCAGCCCTGTCAGCACGTTCGCGGTGGTCTCCATCAGTGGTGCACCCTTCGAGAGATACTGGACATGCGTCCAGAATACCTGGACATGTGTCCATGAAGTCTCCGGGGTTCCGGTCCGTCGGGAGAGCGCGCCGCGCGAGCCGGAGAAGCGCCGCATGGATCTGGGAGGCGCGGGAAGCCGCTGACGGTGCGGGAGAAGGAGGCGAGGGTCATGGCGAAGAGCTCTTCCGGCGGACGGGGCCTGTCCAAGGGCGACAAGGTGTCCTGGCGCAGCCACGGGCACCGGACGACCGGCACGGTGGAGAAGAAGATCACCGGCCGCACGAAGGAGGCCGGCCGCACGGTCGACGCGTCCCCCGACGAGCCGCAGTACCGGGTGAGGAGCGACGCCTCCGGCCGGTCGGCGGTCCACAAGGCATCCGCTCTGAGGAAGAACGGGTAGGGGCCCGCCACGACCGACGACGACCGGCACGGGTTCCGCGACGGCGCCCGGCGGTCACCGGTCGGCCGGCCGTCGGACGGGGAAGCCCTGCTCCCCTGCCCGCCGTCCCGAAGCGGACCGGCGAGCAGGGGCCGCGCGGGGCTCAGGAGCAGAGCGCGCCGTTCAGGGTGAAGCGGGTGGGGATCGCGTTCGTCCCGGAGTACGTGGCCTGGAATCCGAAGGAGGCACTGGCGCCGGGGGCGAGAGCGCCGTTCCACCCGGCGTCCCGGGCGGTCGCGGTGGCGCCCGACTGGCTCACCGTCGCGTTCCAGGCGCTGGTGATCGCCTGGTCACCGGGGAAGCCCCACCCGAGGGTCCAGCCGGAGATCGCCGAGGTCCCGGTGTTCTTCACGGTCACGGTGGCCGTGAAGCCGTTGCCCCAGGCGTTGTCGACGCGATAGGTCACCGCGCAGGACGCCGAGGGCGGCGCCGTGTCGTCGTCGGCCTCCGTCGCCGTGAACGTCGCCGCGCCCACGCCGGAACCGCCGACGGAGAACGTGGCGCTGCCGGCAAGCGCGTCGGCGTCCTGCGCCGCGGACACCGGGACCTGCCGAGCGGTGGCCCAGTCGGCGGGGGTGAAGACGAGCGTCGCCCCCGGGGCCACGGCGAGGTCCGGGTCGCCCGCCGTGCGGGCCACCGTCACGGTGACGTTCTGCGCCGGGGCGGCCGACAGCCTGACGGCGACGGGGGCCGAGCCGCCCTCCGGGACGGTCACGGCGGTGGGTGTCACCTGGACCGCGGGCGCCGCGGGGGTGCCCTGCCGCTCCGCGGCGAAGGCCGCCAGCCACGCCAGCGAGGAGTTCCAGTTGATCGCGACCTCGTTGGTGGAGTACGAGCCGATGTCGTCGAGGTAACAGGCCGCCGGGGCGCAGCCGTTCAGCCGCTCCTTGGCCACCGGGTCGTCGAGCCCGGCGTTCGGTCCGCCGGCGAAGGAACCGGCGGGAGGGTGCGGCAGGGAGGCGTCGTTCTGGTGGGCCCAGAAGCGGTGGTGCTGGTTCTCGGAGGCCCGCTCGCCGTAGCCGGTGACGTAGGAGCGGTCGAGGGCGTTGCGTCCGAGGAGATAGTCCAGGGACTCCAGGGCGCCCGCGCGGTAACTCTGCCGGCCGGTGATCTCGTAGGCGACGGCCAGCATGACGGCGTTGTTGGAGACGGCACTGTTGGAGCCCCAGCCGTAGCCCGTGGCGGGGAGCGGCACCGCGTACCCGCCGGCCGCCATGGTGGACAGGTGGCCGTCGGCGGCGGCGGTCAGCAGGCCGCGGACGCGGGTCAGGTCGTCGGCCGGCAGGGCCACGCCGGGGACGGTGGCGAGGGTGATGCGCCCGAGGGAGGCGGTGCCGCCCCACCAGAACGCGTCGGCGGGCTTGGTGTGGTGCGGGGAGGAGGTCACCGCGTCGCGGTACTGCGCCTCGCCGGTGGTGGCGAGCAGTTCGGCCGCGGCCCAGTAGAACTCGTCCGAGACGTCGGCGTCCTCGTACGCCCCGCCGCCGGCGTTGTCGGACGCAGGAGCGAGCACGTTCGGGCCGGCCTTGGCGGCCGTCCAGGCCCGGCGTGCCGCGTCCAGACACCTGGCTGCGAACGCGGAGTCGTACGGCGCGTACACCCGGGCGCACTGTGCGGCCGTGGCCGCGAGGTTCAACGTGGCGGCGGTGGACGGACGGTGCAACTCGCGCTGCTTGTCGTCCAGTTCGGGCCGCGTCGGCAGACCGGTCCACTCGGCGTCGTGCATCTTGTGGAACGCCATGCCGGCCGACGGCTTGCCCGCCGGGACCTGCATCCGCATCAGGAAGTCCAGCTCCCAGCGGGCCTCGTCCAGCACGTCCGGGACCCCGTTGCCGCGCTCGGGCACGCGCAGGGTCGAGTCGCCGAGGGCGGCGTCGCCACCCGAACGGCGGGCTCGCTCGAAGGAGTTGACGAGCTGCCAGGTCGCGATGCCGCCGTTGACGACGTACTTGCCCTGGTCGCCGGCGTCGTACCAGCCGCCGCGGACGTCCAGCCGGTAGTCGCACACCCCGGCCTGGCAGGGCACGCTGGTGTCGCCCTTGTTCGGCGCCACGCCCAGGTGGCCGGCGGGGCGGGCGTACGCACCACCCGCCAGTCCGGCGTCGATCGCGATGCCGCTGCGCTGCTGGTAGAAGAACGACAGGGTGTCGGCGCGCATGCCGTCGTACAACGCGGCGGAGACGTCGAACGGGTGACTGGCCTGCCCTCCGACGACCAGGGTGAAGCCCGGCCCGGTGCCGGTGAAGCCGGTGAAGTCCACCAGGTGCGTCGACTGGCCGGACGCCTGGTCGGCGCCCTTCACCGTCGTCGCACCCGACGCGACCTGCGCGCCCGAGGCGTCGCGCAACTGCCAGGCGAGCGGGGCGGTGGCCGTGCTGATCAGGGTGGCGCGTTTCGGCCCGTCGGGCAGATAGCCCAGCTGGTTGACGCGGACGGGGAAGTCGGCGGGTGCCGCGAGGGCCACGCCGGCGGCCCCGCCGGCGAAGTCCGCCGCGGACGCGGTGGCGGTGAGGGCACCGGCGGCCAGAGCGAGGCCGGTGAGCACGGCGGCCACGCGGCGGTGGGCGCCGCGGAAGATGACGGTTGGCAAGGGTGGGGGCCTTCCACGCATGGGAACGGATGGATGGGAGCGCTCCCATCCGCCATGAAGCCAGCTTTGTACGTGTCCCGTCAAGAGAGCGGTCGGCAAAGGCTGCCGATCCGGGGACAGCTGATGACGAAGCGCGGTCCCAAGGTCGCGGTCGACCGGCGGCCGGTCGCCGGTCTCCGCGGGCCGCTGACCAGCGACCGCCTACCGCCTACCGCCGCGAACTCCCCACGGCTCCCGCCGCACCCCCCGCTACGGCCCCGGGGTCACGGCCGGGGCGCCGGCAGGGCGCCGGCGACGACGGCGCTCACCATGCGGCGGAGCCCGTCGACCCGAGGCGGCTCGGCGGACCGGTCGGCGAACAGTGCCGTCGAGGGGCCCGGCGGCCATGCCACGCTCCGGTACACGACGGTCGCGGTCACCGCGGTCCGCGTCCCACGCCCTGACCGTCCCGCACCGCACGCGGACAGGGCGACCGCCCCGCACCGGTGTCAGGACCGGGGCGGGGCGGTCACATGACCCAGGGTCCGCGGCAGGGGAAACGACCGCGAGCCTGGGTCCAGAGGCAGTCCCATTGCGCTCCGAGGCTCCGCCTACCCCCGTCGTCCCCACCCACACACGCCCTGCGGAAGATTTCTCCCGCACGGCCTTCGAGACGGCGCGGGGGCTCCGAGAGGGATCATGCCTCCGCGACGGAGCGGGGATGCCGGCGGGCGGCGGCCCACCGCCGGTGCACGGCCCTCAGAAGGCGTAGCGCACGCGCAGCCACGGCGCGCGGGCCGCGACGAGGCGGGACATCTCCTCCACGGCCCGGGCCTTGGTCTCGTTGCGGTAGCGGACGTTCCAGCTGCCGTTCTCGGAGCGCTTCGGCTGCTGGATCTCCGGTCGCCACAGGACCTCCTCCGCGCGGGGGTGCCAGCCGAGGTTGACCTGGTGCAGGTCCTCGTTGTGGGTGAGCAGGATGATCTCCGCCGCCGCCTGGTCCTTCACCCGCCGCGGGAGCGTGTCGTCCATGGCGCGGAGCAGTTCGTCCCACGCCTGGATCCAGGCCGGCCGGATCACCACCGGGGAGAGGTTGAAGTGGACCTCGTAGCCGGCGTCGAGGAAGTCCGCCGCGGCGGCGACGCGCTCCGGAACCGGGCTCGTCCGGATGTCGAGGAGCTTGGAGTCGTCGGGCGGCATGACCGAGAACCGGATCCTGGTACGGCCCCTCGGATCGAGCAGGAGCAGATCCGGATTGACGAACTTGGTGGCGAAGGACGCCTTGGCGGTGGGCCAGTGCCGGAAGGCGCGGATCAGGTCGGCCGTGTTGTCGCTGACGAGGTCGTCGACCGAGCAGTCGCCGTTCTCGCCGATGTCGTACACCCAGGCGTCGGCGTCGCACTGGTTGGGTTCCCTCTTCCGGCCCGCCGCCGCGATGTGCCGTCCCAGGCTGCCCAGGACCCGGTCGACGTTGGTGAAGACGGTGAGGGGATTGGCGTACCCCTTCCGGCGCGGGACGTAGCAGTACGCGCAGGCCATGGCGCAGCCGTTGGAGAGGCCCGGGGCGATCCAGTCGGCGGACCGGCCGTTGGGCCGTACGCCGACGGACTTGCGCTCGCCCAGGACGAGGACCTCCCGCTTGGTCCGCACCCACCGCGCCACGTTCCCCTCGTTGCCGTGCAGGTGCGGAATGCGCCAGTGGGAGTCCGTCGCGACGAGGCGGGCGTCGGGGAAGCGGGCGATGATCTGCCGCCCGCGCCACGATTCCGCGGCGGCGGGTTCCGCGTGGATCTCCGTGATGTCCAGCAGCCTGCGCGCCTCGGGGCCGTCGCGGAACGACCTGCCGCCCGTGGCGTCGGCGGGCTCGGCGGCGGCCATGAGGTCGCCCATGCTGAAGAGCCCGTCCGCGTCGTCGCCCGCGCTTCCCGTGTTCCGCCTCATGCCCAGCCACTGCCCCGTCTCCGCCGCCGGTTACCGGCCCGCGGCCGAGGGTCGGCCGCTCGCGGACGAGGGCCCAGTCTACGGAGCGGCCCGGACGATCGACGGCCCGTCGGGGGGGCGCGCGTCCCGCGGCGGGCTCAGACCGTCCGGGCGAGCAGCATGATCCCCATCGCGAGCATCGTGACGGCCACCAGGGCGTCGAGGACGCGCCAGGCGGCGGGGCGGGCCAGGACGCCGCCGAGGAGCCGGGCGCCGTAGCCGAGGCCGGCGAACCACGTGAGGCTGGCGAGCATGGCGCCGAGGCCGAAGACCCAGCGCAGCGAGCCGCGGTCCGCGGCGACCGAGCCGAGCAGCAGGACGGTGTCCAGGTAGACGTGCGGGTTGAGCCAGGTCATGGCGAGGCAGGTGAGCACCGCGGCCCGTACGGTTCCGGCGGCCGTGCCCCCGGTCGCGAGGGCGTCTCCGGCGGGGCGCAGGACGCGGCGGGCGGCGAGGACGCCGTAGCAGACGAGGAAGCCGCCGCCCGCGAGGCCGACGACGGTCAGGCCGGCGGGCCAGGCGGTGACCACGGCGCCGAGTCCGGCCACGCCGAGGGCGATGAGGAGTGCGTCGGAGACGGCGCAGATGCCGACCACCGCGAGGACCGCCTGACGGCGCACCCCCTGGCGGAGGACGAAGGCGTTCTGCGCGCCGATGGCCACGATGAGGGAGAGACCCGTACCGAACCCGGCCGTGGCCGCCGGGAAGATGCCGCTGTTCATGGGTCGGACGATAAGGACCACGCGGACCATCAGTACAGATAAAGATTCTTACCCGACTTAAGCTGTGCTGATGACCGAGCTCCCTCACGACCAGGTGCGCACGCTGCTGGCCGTCATCGACGAAGGCACCTTCGACGCCGCGGCCGCGGCCCTGCACCTGACGCCGTCCGCGGTCAGCCAGCGGGTCAAGGCCCTGGAGCAGCGCACCGGGCGGGTACTGCTGATGCGGACGAAACCGGTGCGGCCGACGGAGTCCGGGCAGGTGGTCGTGCGCTTCGCGCGCCGGATGGCCGCCCTGGAGCGGGACGCGCGGACGGAGCTGGGCATCACGGACGCGACCGGCCCGGCCCGGCTGCCCATCGCCGTGAACGCCGACTCCCTGGCGACCTGGTTCCTGCCGGCCCTCACGCGCGTGCCGCAGAGCCCCCCGATCTGCTTCGAGCTGCACCGCGAGGACGAGGCCCACACCGCGCAGCTGCTGCGCGAGGGGCAGGTGATGGCGGCGGTCACGTCCTCCGCGGAGCCCGTGGCGGGCTGCACCGTCCGCCGTCTCGGGCTGGCGCGGTACCTGCCGGCGGCCACGCCGGACTTCGTGGAACGCCACCTGACGGACGGGCCCGTGGAGCGCCGCCTGCCCGACGCTCCGGTCGTCGTCTTCGACCGGCGTGACGAACTGCAGGACCGGTTCCTCCGCTCCCTCGCCCCGGACGGCCCGGGCGCCGGTCCGTTCCGGCACTACGTCCCCACGTCCGAGGGTTTCCGCGACGCCGTCGCGGCCGGTCTCGGCTGGGGCCTGGTCCCGGAGCCGCAGGCGGAGCCCCTGCTGCGGGCCGGCGCTCTCGTGGAGGTGCTGCCGGGGACCCATCTGGACGTTCCCCTGTACTGGCAGCAGTGGAAGCTCGACGTGCCGTCACTCGCCCTTGTGGCGGAGATCGTCGTCGCGGCGGCGGCCGCGTCGCTCCACCAGCAGCGCCCGTGACGCGCCGACGCCGCCGGCGGAGCCCGTCGTACGGCTCACATGGCGCGGGAGATCCACCGCAGGAGCGCGACGTGGGTGGTGCGGTCCACCTCGGACAGCGCCTGGATGGCGTCGCGGTCGTCCGGGTGGGGCGCGATGCCCGCCGTGGTGAGCGCGGCGTGGAGCTCGATGCGGCGGCTGTCGGCCGCGGTGAGCCGCGTGGAGCGGCGAGCGGGGGGCTCGGTCACGGGCTGGGGGCGGTCACCGCGGGTCGCGGCGCCGCGCTCCGTCGGATCGGGCTCCGGGGCGTCGTCGTCGAGCGCGGCGGGGAAGCGGTACGGGTCGAGGTCCCGCAGAGCGGCGGATCCGGTGATGAAAGCCTGAAAACCAGTCACGTGAGTGCCTCCTCGGTCGTCATGCTGTTGCAGAGGACGACTCCGGTGCGTTGCGGGCAGTTGCGGTGCGCGACGAAGGCCACTCGAATGTCCCCTACGGCATCTCGTCACAAGAGCGATGAACCCACCGGTCCGTACGGCCTGCGGGAAGGCGGCCACCGCGCCCCGCTCCCCTGCACGACGGCTCGCGCGAGTGCACGACCGCTCGCGCGAGGGCGGCGGAAGGCACGGCCTCGCCGCGCCTCCCTCACGGGGCGCAAACACGCCGGGGTGGCTCCCCTCGCCGCGGAGCGGCGCCCGGGCGACGGCGACAGCGCGCACGCGCGGGCCTACGCTGAAGTCATGCACGGCGCGTCGACGGTGCGGGTCCACGGAGTCCAGGTGGCGTACGACCGCGTGGGTGAAGGGCCGCTCGTCGTGTTCCTGCACGGGGCGGCGGACAACGCCCGGTTCTGGAAACCCCAACTCGACGCGCTGGCCGACGCGTTCACGCTCGTGGCCTGGGACGAGCCAGGAGCGGGCCGGTCATCGGACCTGCCGCCGTCGTTCGGGCTCGAGGACTACGCCCGTTGTCTCGCCGGGGTCGTGGAGTCCCTCGGGCTCGGTCCGGCCCACGTCGTCGGTCTGTCGTGGGGCGGGACGGTCGCCCTGGAGTTCCACCACCGGCATCCGGACCTCGTGCGGACACTGGTCCTCGCCGACACCTATGCGGGGTGGCGGGGCTCCCTGCCGGATGCGGAGGTACGGGCCCGTGTGGACGGCGCGCGCCTGATGACGGCCGCGCCGCCCGGCGCGTTCGATCCGACGCTGCCGGGGCTGTTCGCCGGGGAGCCGCCCGCCTCCTGCGTCCCGCTGCTGGCGGCGATGGCCGCCGACGTCCGCCCGCGGACCCTGCGGGCCCAGTTGTCCCTCATGGCCGAGACCGACCAGAGCGCGCTGCTCCCCGCCGTCGCCGTGCCCACCCTGCTGTTGTGGGGCGAGAAGGACGTGCGCTCGCCCCTGGCCGTGGCGCACCGGTTCGAGGAAGCGGTCCCCGGAGCCGAGTTGGTCGTGATCCCGGACGCGGGGCACCTGAGCAGTCTGGAGCGGCCGGAGGAGTTCAACCGCGCCGTGCGCGGCTTCTGGCGGGCGCACTCGTGATCGGGGCGCGGGCACGCGTCGCGGCGCAGGCCCGCGGACGGTCCCGGCCCGCCGAGGTGCGTCGCGCGACGACGGGGGTCAGATTGGAGGTATCCGACCCGCCGGGCGGTGACGTCCGGGGCGGGCAGACGTCGGAGGAGCGTGTCATGACGACCCACCCGTGGGCCAGGCTGTTCAGCGCCGTCGACGCAGTCGTCGCGCCGGGGCCGTGTGCGGCGCGACGACCGGTCAGGGACTGACGTCGGGGTGCGGCGGTCGTGACGCTGGAGGCGGCGGAGGCCGGACGGCCGCGGATGGTGCTGGTCGTCGGCGTGGCCGGGTCGGGCAAGTCGACGGTGGGGCGGCTGCTCGCGGAGTGGCTGAGCTGGGCGTACCGGGACGCGGACGAGTTCCACTCGGACGCGGCCCTGGCGCGGATGGCGGCCGGTCGTCCGCTCACGGACGACGACCGGAGGCCGTGGCTGGCGGCGATCAAGGGGTGGATGGACCGGGTGATCGCGGACGGCGGGCACGCCGTCGTCACCTGCTCGGCGCTCAGACGCGCGTACCGGGACGAGCTGCTGGCCGGGCGCCCCGAGGTACTGCTGGTGTACCTGCACGGCTCGCGTGAACTGCTGAGGGCCCGGCTGGCCGCCCGGGGCGGGCACTTCTTCCCTGCCGACCTCCTCGACAGCCAGCTCGCGGACCTCGAGGAGCCGGGGCCCGACGAGCACGCGTATGTGGTGGAGATCGACCGGTCACCGGAGGAGGTCGTCGCGGCGGTGCTGTCGCGGCTGCCCGGGGCGGACGCGGCCGGCGGTGCCGGCGCCGGGGCCCCGGCCGTCCGGGGCAGGCCCCCCGCGCCCTCCAGCCCCACGGGTGCCTCGTGGCGGCTGGTCCGGGGCGCCCAGAGCGCGGCCGTGGTGCAGTGCGGCGCCGCCCTGCGCGAGTACACCGTGGGCGGTCGCCCCGTGCTGGACGGCTTCTCCGCGGAGTCCGCCGTCACCGGCGGACGCGGGCAGCTGCTCGTCCCCTGGCCGAACCGCGTGGGCGACGGGCGGTACCGCTTCGACGGCAGGCGACTCCAACTGCCGCTGTCCGAGGCGGAGAAGGGGAACGCGATCCACGGCCTGCTCCGCTGGACGCTGTGGACGCCGCTCGCGCGGACCGACGACTCGGTACTGCTCGGCACGACGCTCTGTCCCCAGCCGGGATATCCGTTCCTCCTCGACGTCCGCGTCGAGTACCGGCTGGGACCGGACGGGCTCAGCACGGCGGTCCGGGCGGTCAACACCGGCACACGGACGGCGCCGTACGGCGTGGGCCAGCACCCCTATCTGACGGTCGGCACCGACCTCGTCGACAGCGCCGTGCTGACGGTGCCCGCCCGGTACCTGCTCCGGACCGACGCGCGCGGCCTCCCCGTGGGCAGGGAGCCCGTCGAGGGGACCCCGTACGACTTCCGTACGGCCCGCCCGATCGGCGATCTTCCGCTGGACACCCCGTTCACCGGCCTCGGCCGCCGTCCCGACGGGCGGGCCGTCGTGCGGCTGGCGCACCCGTCCGGGCAGCACGGGGTCGACCTGTGGCTGGGCGAGGGAACCCGCTGGGTGCAGGTGTACACGGGGGACACCCTTCCCGAGGCCGAACGGCGGCGCGGTGTCGCCGTCGAGCCGATGTCGTGTCCACCGGACGCCTTCCGCAGCGGCACCGACCTCACCGTCCTGCCGCCGGGCGGGACGCACGTGCTGCGGTGGGGTCTGAGCCCCTGGGGGTACGCGTGACGGCGGGCGCGGACCCGGCGGCGTCCGGCGACATGTCCGCGCGGGAGTTCCGGGAGCTGTACGAACAGCTGCGGAGTCGGGCGGCCCGCCGGAGGTGACGGGGCGGTGCGGTGCGATGCGCCATCTGACGCCCGAAGCGGGGGGACGATCTCCCCTTCGAACGTCATGCTGCCGCGTACGCAGCGCAGCATGCGGACGAGACGGTGCCGGCCCGTCGCGGTCCCGCCGGTCACCGGCATGAAGTCGACGACCTCGCCCGCCCCGTCCTCGGTCATGAACCGGGTGACCAGGACGGCGGTGTCCGGGTGGTGGAGCTGTTCGGTGGTGTACGAGCCGGCGGCCGGCCGCACGGTGAAGCGACCGCCTGCGCCAGTCGAGCAGGGCGCCGAAGACGCTGGGCGAGTCGAACCGCGGACAGCAGAACCAGTCGATCGTCGCGTCGGTGGTCACCAGGGCCGCGGTCTGCAGATCGCCGATGAGGCCGTGGTCCTCGATCAGGGGATAGTCGTCCATCGTCGTCGACCCCTTTCAGCCCCGGTCGACCGCGCGCGGCGCACCCACGCACCGCGGTCGAGGCGTACCGGACGCACCCGATCAGCTCAGGCCGCCGGCGCGGCCTCGTCCTGACGGCCCAATCGCCCCAGGTGACGGCGGCGCCGCCACGGCGCGGGCGGGGTACCGCCCTACCGTGGGGTGGTGACGGACCCGGCGGGTGCGGGGCCGTCGTCCCGTGTGTCCGACGAGCACCCGACTCCCGGGTGAGGGGGCGTGGCGTGGCTGCGATGACGTCCTGGGCCACCAGGTTCCGCGTGCGCCAGTACGTCATGGCGAGCCTGTGGATCGTGCCGATGATCGGGCTCGTGCTCGGCATCCTCCTCGCGGAGCTCGCCCTGCGGGCGGACGGGACGGACTGGCTGCCCGGGGACTGGCGCTACTCCGCCACGACCGCGAGCGGCGTCCTGACCGCCATCGTGGGCGCGATGGTGGCGCTGCTGGGGTTCGTCGTCACCATCGGCGTCCTGGTGGTGCAGCAGGCCACGGGCACCCTCTCGCCGCGGTACATGCGGCTCTGGTACCGGGACCGGCTGCAGAAGGGGGTTCTGGCGACCTTCACGGGCACGTTCGCGTTCGCGTTCGCGCTGCTGCGGGAGATCGAGTCCGACTCGGTTCCCGACACGGGGGTCACCCTGGCCGGTGTGGCGGTGGGCGTCAGCCTGGTGCTGCTGCTCGTGTACCTCAACCGCTTCACCCACAATCTGCGGCCGGTGGCCATCGCGGAGCTGGTCGAGCGCATGGGCGAGGCCGTCTTCACCGAGGGCGTGGCGGAGATCCGGGGCGCCGCGGCCTCCGATGGCGCCTCCGTGCCGTCCGACGGCCTGGTCACGCCCGTCCGGGCCGCCGAGGGGGGCGTCCTCCAGGCCGTGGACGTGGCCGGGCTCGTCGCCGAGGCGACGCGTCACGACTGCGTCTTCGTCCTGCCCCGGCTGATCGGGGACTCCGTGCCGGCGGGCGCCGTGCTGGTGGAGGTGCACGGCAGGGCGGGCGGGCCGTCCGGACCCGACCCGGCGCGGGTGGCCGGGCTCATCGCGCTGGGCGGGGAACGCACGATCGAGCAGGACCCGGCCTTCGCCCTGAGGGTGCTGGTCGACATCGCCATCCGGGCGCTGTCCCCGGCGGTGAACGACCCCACGACCGCGGTCCAGGTGCTCAACGCCGTCGAGTCGTTCCTGCATCTGGTCGGCAGGACGCCGCTTCCCGGTCGGTACGTGCTGGCCGACGCGCGGGGGAAGGCCCGGCTCGTGCTGCAGGGGCGCGACTGGGACGGCTACCTCCAGCTCGCCGTCTGCGAGATCACGGAGTACGGCGGCTCGTCGGTACAGATCTGCCGCAGGCTCCGGGCCATGCTGGAGGGGCTGCTCACGGAGCTGCCGCCGTCGCGGCATCCCTCGGTGCGGGTCCATCTGGACATCCTGCGGGATTCGGTGGAGCGGTCCTTCCCCGATCCCGCCCGCCGGGCCATCGCGCAGCGCGCCGATCGCCAGGGCATCGGGGGCCAGCCCTTCTCCTGACGCGCGCGGTGACGCGCGGGCGGGCGCGCGGCCGGGAGAGGGGCCGGGAGAGGGGCGCGGGCCGCTTCAGGGGTGTGCGGCCAGGTCGTGTCCCGTGACGGCGCGGGCGTAGGCGTACAGGGCCGTGATCACCTCGGCGCGGGAGCGACGGCCGGCGAGGATCTCCATCTGGTAGCCGTCCTCCAGAGCGACGAAGCTGGCCGCGAGGAGGCGCGGCGGGTCCTGCAGCGTGAAGTGCCCCTGGGCCTGGCCCAGGACGAGGATCCCCGAGTAGACGGCGATCTGGCGCTCCGTCAGGGCGCTGTCGAGCGCTGCCGCCTTGGCATCGCGCAGGCAGCGGGGCCAGTACTCGAACAGCAGCCGGGTCAGGGTGTCGTCGGGCCCCTCGGCGACGCCCTTGTCGATGCACGCCTCGAGTTGCCGACGCGCGTCGGAGAAGTGCTGCGCGGCCCGCTCCCGCTCCTGGCTGTAACGCTCGATGGCCTGCTGGTAGGCCGTGTGGACCAGGGCGTCGAGGTCTCCGTAGTAGAGCACGGCGGCGGGCGTGACGCCCGCCTCCTCCGCGACGTCGCGCAGGCGCAGCCCTTCCAGACCCCGCGCCACCAGGGCGCGTTCCACCGCCTTCCCGAGCTCGGCCCGACGGGCCTCCTTGCTGCTGCCCTTCCGTGCGGCCACTCCCACCCTCTCCTCTACACCTTTCAACAGAATTTAACGATAGCCCGTCTTCTATTGACCTGCCAGCGACCCATGTCTTAAATCTGCGTTTAACAAACTGCGACTCACGGAGGCACCATGCGCAATCCGACGGACGTCCAGGCCGGAACCGGGCCGGAGCCGGCCCCGGACAAAGGGCTCCGCGGGGGATCGGTGGGCCTGCTCGCCTCCGTGACCCTCGGTCTCTCGTGCGTGGCGCCGGCCTACAGCATCGCCGTCACCCTCGGCTTCGTGACGCTGACGGTGGGGGACCTCGCCCCGGCCGCGCTGCTGCTGGGATTCGTCCCCATCCTGCTCACCGCCTTCGCCTTCCGTGAGCTGAACCGCGCGATGCCGGACTGCGGCACCACCTTCGTGTGGACGACGCGGGCGTTCGGCCCGTCGGCCGGATGGCTCACCGGCGGCTGGGTGGTCCAGGCGGCCACGGCGCTCGCCATGACGGCCCTCTCCCAGGTCGGCGCCGCCTACCTGCTCCGGCTGCTCGGCCTTCGCTCGCTCGCGGACAGCACGCCCGCCGTGACCCTCACCGCGCTGGCCCTGATGGCGGCGGTGACCTCGATCGCCTACCGGGGCCTTCAGCTCTCGGCATCCGTCCAGTACGCCCTGCTCGGACTGCAACTGGCCGCCCTGCTGGGCTTCGGGGCCGCCGCCTTCGCCCGCCCCGAGTCCACAGGACCGTCGCTGGACCGGCTCGACCCCTTCGCCTTCTCCGGGTTCGGCCCGTTCGCCGAAGCGGTGATGCTGTGCCTCTTCATCTACTGGGGCTGGGACGCGCTCATCACCGCCAACGAGGAGACGCGCGACGGAGAGCGCGTCGCCGGTCAGGCAGCCGTCATCTCCACCCTCGTGCTGCTGGGCACCTACCTGTTCACCGCCTTCGCGGCCATCGGTTTCGCCGGCACCGGCACCACCGGGACCGGTCTGGGCAACCCCGAGAACGCGGCCGACGTCCTCTCCACGCTCGCCACGCCGGTCCTCGGCCCGACCCTCGGGAAGGCGATGGAGCTGGCCGTGTGCGTCTCCGCGGTCTCCGCCCTGCTCACCAGCCTCGTCGGCTCCTCGCGCGGCACCCTGTCGATGGCCTCCCACGGCGCCCTGCCCGCCGCCTTCGCCCGCGTCCACCCCCGCCACCGCACCCCCGGCTTCGGAACCCTCTTCGCCGGCGGGACCGCGGCCTGCCTGCTGGTCCTGCTCACCGCCGTCTCCACCGACTTCCTCGGCGACGCCATCCTCTGCATCGGACTGCTGATCGCCTGCTACTACGGCACCACGGCCCTCGCCTGCGTCTGGCACTTCCGGGGACGGCTGCTCGACTCGCCCCGCGATCTGCTGCTCCGCGGCGTCCTGCCCCTGCTCGGCGGAGTGACCATGCTGGCCGCCTTCGGCCGCAGCGCGCACGACATGTACGACCCGTCCTACGGCAGCACCTCCTTCCACGGCGTCGGCGGGGTCTTCCTCCTCGGCGCCGGATCCCTCGCCGCCGGGGCCGTCGCCCTGGCCGTCGCCCGCACCCGCTTCCCCCGTTTCTTCCGCCACGGCCGCTCCACGGTCGCCGTACTCACCACCGTCGAGGACTGACACGCCCATGCGTACGCTCGCCATCGCCGCCCTCCAGACCACCCCCGTCCCCCACGACCTCGAAGCGAGCTGGCGGCGCTACGCCGACCAGGTCCGTACGACACGCGCCCTGTTCCCGCACGTCCGCCTGGTCGTCGTACCCGAACTGCTGCTCGCGGCGGAGGGCGCGCTGCTCCAGTCGGCCGCCGACGACTGGATCGAACGGGCCGCCGTCACCATCCCCGGGCCGCTCACCGACCGGATCTCCGCCCTTGCCGTCGAGACCGGGCTGTGGCTGGTACCGGGAAGCGTGTACGAACGGGCAGCGGACGGCCGCATCCACAACACCGCCCTCGCCGTCTCGCCGGAGGGCGAGATCGTCGCCCGCTACCGCAAGCTGTTCCCGTGGCAGCCGTACGAGAAGTCCGTCCCGGGCGACGCGTTCACGGTGTTCGACATACCCGGCGTCGGCCGGGTGGGCCTGGCCGTCTGCTACGACGGTTCGTTCCCCGAGACGGTCCGCCAGCTGGCCTGGCTGGGGGCGGAGGTCGTCCTCCAGCCCACGCTCACCCCCACGCGCGACCGGGAGATGGAACTCGTCTGCGCCCGCGCCAACGCCTGGACCAACCAGGTCTACGTCGTCAACGTGAACGCCGCCGATCCCGCAGGCGTCGGGCAGAGCACCGTCGTCGACCCCGAGGGCACCGTGCGCCAGCAGGCCGGCCCCGGGGAGGAGATCCTCGTCGACGTCCTCGACCTCGACGCCGTCACCCGGGTCCGCAGATACGGCTCCACCGGACTCAACCGCCCGTGGAGCCAGATCGCCCGCCACGGCGAGACGCTCAAGCTCCCGATGTACGGCGGCGGCGGCATCCGCACCCCGGAGTGGCTCGAGGACGAGAGCCTCTGAGCCTCAGGGTCCGTCGAGAGGCCCCACGGAGACACCCCACCCCCGCCGCCCGCCACCGCCGGTCCTCACCGCGGCGGCGGGCGGCGGCACATGCGTTCCGATCCATGGACGACGGCACTCGAAAGCCCGGCGGCGACCTCTTGACGCGTCCGCTTCCCCGAGGCCGCCCCTCGCGCACATTTGTCGTCAAGACTTCACCTCAACAATCAGCAAGAACCAACTGCCGTGCTGTGTAGCGGCCTTGTGGGTTCAAGGCGTGAATGCTCGACGTCTTGACGCGTCTGGTTCAGACCTTTACTTTCGTCGCTCAGAAAGTCGAAGGGTGTTCATGTCCATGAACGACGCCTTCGGTCCAGCGCTCCTCCGGCACCACGTCGCACCGACGTGCCGCCCCCACCCGAGAGGAACCTCATGCAACGAACCCGTCTGCCCGTCACCCTGGCGGCGCTCGCGCTCGCCGCCGGCGGACTCACCGTCGCGACCGCTCCCGCCGAGGCCGCCGCCGGGCGGATCACCGGAATCGGAGGCAAGTGCGTCGACGTCGCGGGGGGCGACCCCGCCGACGGCACGGCCGTCCAGATCTACGACTGCAACGGCACGGCCGCCCAGAGCTGGGACGTGGGCGCCGACGGCACGATCAAGGCGCTCGGCAAGTGCCTGGACGTCGCCTCCGGCGGCACCGCCGACGGAACGACCGTGCGGCTCTGGGCGTGCAACGGCTCCGCGGCGCAGCGATGGACGGTGACCGCGGCCCGCGACATCGTCAACCCGCAGGCGGACAAGTGTCTGGACGCCACGGGGAACAGCTCGGCCAACGGCACCCGCCTGCAGATATGGACGTGCACCGGAGCGGCGAACCAGAAGTGGACCGCACCCCCTGCCGGTGGCACGGGGCCGGCGCCCGGCGGCGCCATGGCCGTGGCCCCGTACCTCTACAACGGCTGGGGCAGTCCGCCGAGCCCGACGACGGTCATGAACGCCACCGGCGTCACGTGGTTCACCCTCGCCTTCGTCCTCAGCAACGGCTACTGCAACCCGCAGTGGGACGGCGGCCGTCCGCTCCTCGGCGGCGTCGACCAGCAGACCGTGAACACGGTCCGGGCCGCCGGCGGCGACGTCATCCCCTCCTTCGGGGGATGGAGCGGCAACAAGCTGGAGAGCTCCTGCTCCAGCGCGGGCGAACTCGCCGCCGCGTACCAGAAGGTGATCAACGCGTACGGTCTCAAGGCCATCGACATCGACATCGAGGCCGCCGCGTACGACAGCCCCACCGTCCAGCAGCGCACGGTGGACGCGCTGCGGACCGTCAAGGCGGCCAACCCGGGCCTGAAGGTCTACGTCACCTTCGGCACCGGTCAGAACGGGCCCGACACCGGTCTGATCAACCGGGCCGCCGCCGCGGGCCTCACCGTCGACAGCTGGACCATCATGCCGTTCAACTTCGGCGGCAACGGCCAGAACATGGGGGCCCTCACCGTCCGCGCGGCCGAGGGGCTCAAGACCGCCGTGAAGAACGCGTACGGCTACAGCGACGACCAGGCCTACCGGCACACCGGCATCTCCTCGATGAACGGCGTCACGGACGTGGGCGAGACCATCACCCAGGCCGACTTCCGCACGATCCTGGCCTACGCGCAGCAGCGGCACCTCGCCCGGCTGACGTTCTGGTCCGTCAACCGCGACCGGCCGTGCTCCGGAGGCGGCGCCGACACCTGCTCCGGCATCGGACAGCAGGCATGGGAGTTCACCCGGATCCTCGCGGCCTACGACGGCTGACCCGGCCCCTCAGCCCGACCCCGCGTACCCGCCCCCGGACCGACCGGCCCGCGTCCCCGCCCCCGGACCGACCGCCCCGCGGTCCCCGCCCCCGGACCGACCGGCCCGGGGGGGGGGGGGGGGGGGAGGGGGGGGAGGGGTAGAGGAGGGCGTGGGGCGAGGGATGAGATGCGGGGAGG
>NZ_JBVJMN010000070.1:0-39321 GCF_055584185.1 Streptomyces sp. NPDC104202
CTCTGTACACAGAAAGACCCCCCCCCAAAAACCCCCCCCCCCCCCCCCCCCCCCCACCCCCCCGTCTTCCCCCCCCCCCCCCCCCCCCCCCCCCCCCCACACCCCTTCGCCGTCCGCGCCCTACAGGCTCTCCAGGAAGGCCAGCGCCACCGACCAGGTGCGCTCGGCCGCCTCCTCGTCCCAGTCGGGCAGGTCCGGGTCCGTGTACAGGTGCCCCGCGCCCCGGTAGCGGTAGACCTCCACGTCCGCCCCGGCCCTGCGCATCTGCAGGTACCACGAGGACAGCCAGTCGTCCGTCTCGAACGGGTCGGGCTCCGCCACGTGCAGCTGTACGGGCAGCTCGTCCACCGACACGTTCGGCGCGAGGTCCGAGGTGCCGTGGAGCAGCAGCAGACCGCGCGCCTTCTCGTCGCCGAGGGCCAGGGTCTGGGCGACCGAGGCGCCGAACGAGAAGCCCGCGTAGACCAGACCACGCTCCGAGTAGGGGGCTGCGGCCAGGATCGCGCGCTTCAGCAGCTCGTCCTTGCCGATCTCGTCCCGCTTCGCCATGCCCTCCTCCACCGACTCGGTGGTCCAGCCGTCGAAGAGGTCCGGCACCCACACCCGGTGCCCGGCGGCCCGCAGCCGTTCGGCCGCGGCCTCGACGGCCGGGCGCGGCCCGTGGACCGAGTGGAAAAGCATGATGTCCATGCGCGCCATCCTGCCACCCTGCGCCGGAGCCGGCCGCACCCCGCCGCGGGCCCGGCAGGTCAGCGCATGCTGCGCACGTCCAGGTGGCGGAGCACCCGGTCCACCACCTCCGGATCGGCGCCCGGCTCGCTGCGCGCCGAGAGGATCTCGTGGCGGGCCGCCGACATCAGCTCCCGCTGGATCCGCTGCACCGCCCTGAACCGCTCCGCCCGGGCCGCGTAGGCCGCCCGCCGCTCCTCGTCGACCATGTCCGGGCTGATCCTCGCCCCGATGTCGTACGCGCCGCGCAGCAGCCGCTCCTGGACCTCCTCGGGCAGCTCCTCGACCTCCTCGATCTCCTTGAGGCGGCGCTTCGCGGCCTTCGCGGCGCGGATCGCGAGGTCGCGTTCGAGGGCCCGTTCCGCGTCCGCGTCCGCCCGCACCCCCAGCCGCTTCACCAGCGCGGGCAGCGTCAGCCCCTGGAAGACGAGGGTGGTGAGGATCACGCAGAAGGCGATGAAGACGATCTCGTCGCGGGCCGGGAAGGGCGCGCCGTCATCGGTGCGGAGCGGGATGGCGAGGGCGAGCGCCACCGACGCCACGCCGCGCATCCCCGCCCACCACATGACGACGGTCTCCCGCCAGCTCATCGGGATCTCCTCGTCGACGTCCCGCCGGGTGTGCAGCCGCTTCGCCAGCCACGTCGCCGGCAACAGCCACAGCAGCCGGACGCCGACGACCACGCCGACCACGGCGGCGCCCCAGTCGAGCATCCGCCAGCCGCGCCCCTCGGCCACCCCGAAGACATGGGTGAGCTCCAGGCCGATGAGTCCGAAGGCGATGCCGGTGACGAGGGTGTCGACGATCTGCCAGAAGGTCTGGCCGGCGAGCCGGCCCATCACGTCGTCGGCGTCGGCGGCGTGCTCGGCCAGGAAGAGCGCGGTGAGCAGCACGGCGAGCACGCCCGAGCCGTGCAGCTCCTCGGCGAGGACGTAGCTGACGAAGGGGACGAGGAGGGTGAGCCCGGTCTGCAGCGTCACGTCGCCGAGGACGCCGATCAGCTTGTTGCAGAGCCAGCCGAGGCCCACGCCGATGACCACGGCGACCACGGCGGACAGCACGAACTCGGCGAGGGCCTCCGGCCAGGAGAAGGAGCCGCTGACGGCGGCGGCGATGGCCACGTGGTAGAGCACGATGGCGGTGACGTCGTTGAAGAGTCCCTCGCCCTCCAGGATCGACACCAGCCGGCGGGGCAGCCCGAGCGAGCCGGCCACGGCGGTCGCGGCGACCGGGTCGGGCGGGGCGACGAGGGCGCCGAGCGCGATCGCCGCGGCCAGCGGCAGGCCGGGCACGAGGGCGTGGGCGACCGCGCCGACGGCCGCGGTCGTGACGAAGACCAGGGCGACGGCGAGCAGGAAGATGGGCCGCAGGTTCGCCGTGAACTGCCGCCAGGAGGTCCGCTGCACGGAGGCGTACAGCAGCGGCGGCAGCACCAGCGGGAGGATGAACTCCGGCGGGATGTCGACGCTCGGCACGAAGGGCAGGAACGCCAGCACGATCCCGATGAGCGTCATCAGGACGGGCGCGGGCAGACCGAGGCGGTCGCCCAGGGGGACCGTCAGCAGGGCACCGAGCAGCAGCAAGAACAACAGGGCCAATTGATCCACGGGCCCACCCTGCCACGTACGCCCGTTTTGGCGGCGCTTGCCCCCTCTGTGCGCCGACGCCGCTCCGCGGCGCCGGCTCCCCGACAGGCCCTAGAGGGCCCGGCGCATGGCCCGGTGCGGCATGCCCGCGTCGGGGAACTCGGGGCCGTACGCCTCGTAGCCGAGCCGCTCGTAGAAACCCAGCGCGTGGGTCTGCGCGTGCAGGTCGACGGCGGTCAGCCCGCGGAGCCTGGCGGCCTCCTCGACCGCGCGGACGAGCGCCGCGCCGACCCCGAGGCCGCGGGCCGCCTTGGCGACCGCGAGCCGGCCGAGCGAGCCGACCGAGGCGTCCCCGCCGGTCCTCCCGGCGGCGTCCGCCCCGAACAGCAGGCGTCCGGTGCCCAGCGGCACCCCGTCCCCGCGCACCGCGAGCACGTGCACCGCGGTCGCGTCGTGGCGGTCGTACTCCAGCTCCTGGGGGACGCCCTGCTCCTCGACGAAGACCTCGCGGCGGACCGCGAAGCACGCCTCCCGGTCGGCCGGCTCCGCCGCCTCGCGGACCGCGTACGCCGCGGTCACCGGCTCTCCGCCGCGATCCGGTCCAGCGCCCGCTGGAGGTCCTCGGGGTAGGTGCTGGAGAACTCGACCCAGGAGCCGTCGCCGGGGTGCTCGAAGCCGAGCCGGACGGCGTGCAGCCACTGCCGGGTCAGCCCGAGCCGCTTCGCGAGCGTCGGGTCGGCGCCGTAGGTCAGGTCGCCGACGCAGGGGTGGCGGTGGGCGGACATGTGCACCCGGATCTGGTGGGTGCGGCCCGTCTCCAGCTTGATGTCGAGCAGCGACGCCGAGCGGTACGCCTCGATGAGGTCGTAGTGCGTCACGGACGCCTTGCCGTCGGCGGTGACGGCCCACTTGTAGTCGTGGTTCGGGTGCCGGCCGATCGGGGCGTCGATGGTGCCGCTCATCGGGTCGGGGTGGCCCTGGACGAGCGCGTTGTAGCGCTTGTCGACCGTGCGCTCCTTGAACTGGCGCTTGAGCGAGGTGTACGCGTACTCCGACTTCGCGACCACCATCAGACCGGAGGTCCCGACGTCCAGGCGGTGCACGACGCCCTGGCGCTCCGCGGCGCCGGAGGTGGAGATGCGGTACCCGGCGGCGGCGAGGCCGCCGATGACCGTGGTGCCGGTCCAGCCGGGGCTCGGGTGCGCGGCGACGCCGACCGGCTTCATGATCACGACGATGTCGTCGTCGTCGTGGACGATCTCCATGCCCTCGACGGGCTCCGCGACGATCTGCACGGGCGCGGCCGCGCCGGGCAGCTCGACCTCGAGCCACGCGCCACCGCTGACCCGCTCGGACTTGCCGACGACGGAGCCGTCGACCTGGACCTTCCCTGCGGCGGCCAGTTCGGCCGCCTTCGTGCGGGAGAACCCGAACATACGGGCGATGGCGGCGTCGACGCGCTCGCCCTCCAGGCCATCGGGAACGGGCAGCGTGCGGATCTCGGGACTCGTACTCACCCGTCGAGTATGCCTTGTGCGGACGGCACCCCGTCGTCCGCACGGTGCGGGCTCAGTCCTTGTGGACGGTGCCGTCGGGGTCGAGGCCCCGGAACGACAGCAGGACGATCAGGATGCCGCCGCAGACGATCGCGGAGTCCGCAAGGTTGAAGACGGCGAAGTGCGCGGGGGCGATGAAGTCGACCACCGCGCCCTCGAAGACGCCCGGCGAGCGGAAGATGCGGTCCGTGAGGTTGCCGAGCGCCCCGCCGAGGAGCAGGCCCAGCGCGATCGCCCACGGCAGGCTGTAGAGCTTGCGCGCCAGCCGGATGATCACGACGATCACCGCGACCGCGATGCAGGTGAAGATGATGGTGAAGGCCTCGCCCATGCCGAAGGCGGCGCCGGGGTTCCGGATGGCGTCGAGCCGCAGCAGGTCCCCGATCAGGTCGATCGGCTCGTGCCCCTCCAGCTTGGCGACCACCAGCATCTTGCTGCCGAGGTCCAGGAGGTAGGCCAGCACGGCCACCACGAACAGCGCGACGATCCGCCGCCTGCCCCGGGGGCGATCGGGCGCGGCCGTCCCCTCGGAGGCGGCCGCGTCGGGGGCCGCCGCCTCGTCGGAGGCCGCCGTGTCGTCGGCCCCTGCTGAATCCGGCGTACCGATGATGCGCTCCGCCTCTGCCACGTGAGTGAGTCCCTCGACCTCGATGCCTGACCGTGCACCGAGGGTACGGCACAGGCGTACGAGACCGTCAGCCGAGATCGTCAGCCGCGCCGCTCCTGTCGCTGCTTGTCCTCGACGCAGAGCGTGGCCCGCGGGAAGGCCTGCATCCGCGCCTTGCCGATGGGCTTGCCGCACACCTCGCAGAGGCCGTACGTGCCCGCGTCGAGCCGCTCCAGGGCGTGCTCCGTCTGCTCCAGCATCTCCCGCGCGTTCGCCGCCAGGGCGAGCTCGTGCTCCCGGGTGATGTTCTTGGTGCCGGTGTCGGCCTGGTCGTCCCCGGCGCCGTCGCCCGAGTCCCGCATCAGCCCGGTGAGCTCCTCCTGGGAGTGGACGAGCTCGCTGCGCAGCCGCAGCACCTCCGCCTGGAGCGAGCTGCGGGCCTCGTCGACCTCCTCCGGCGTCCAGGGGTCCTCGCCCGGACGCACCGCGAGCTCACCGGTGCGGGCCGTGGGCACCGCGGCCTCGCCGTCGGCGGTCGTGACGCCACCCGCGGTCTTCTTCGCTGCCACCGTCCTGGCTCCTGTCTGCTTCTTGGCGGCGGGCGCCTTCCTGGCGGCCGCCTTCCTCGCCCCGGCCTTCCTGGCCGGCGTCGTCCCGGCCGGGGCCCCGTCGGCCGGGGCGACGGTCCCGCCGGCGGGGGCCGCCGCGTCCGGCCCGTCGACGGCCGCCTTCTCGCCCGTGACCGTCTTCCTGGTGGCCGCCTTCTCGGTGGCGGTCTTCCCGGCAGCCGTCTCCGTCGCGACCGCCGACTTCTTGCCAGTCACGTCCTTGGCGACCTCGGCCGCGCCGGCGGAACCGGCGGCCGTGGCCTTCTTCGCGGCGGTCTTCTTCGCCACCATGTCGCGGCCCCTTCACATTTTGTGATCTTGCTCGCGAATCGTGCTGGGACGATAAATCGGCCCAAGGCCCGCGGCAACGGGGCACGCCGCCGTTCCCACCCGCCCCCGCTCCCCGCGGGGCGGGCCTGCCTCCGTTGTGCCCAGCTCCCCGGCGGGTTATCCGCCCCGGCCCTCCCCCACATGGCCGCACCCGAACTCCGGCGCGCCCCGTGTGGCCATTCGGGTCACGCGAAAACGGGTCCGCCGCCCCGCCCCGGGCCCCGTACACTGGCCACAGCGAAAGGCTTGGATGGGGACGAGTAGCGTCGTACGCAGCCATGAGCGACCCGGGGACGGTGAGAGCCCGGGGGCGAGCCCGATGTGAAGCATCACCCCGGAGCCGTCGGAAGAAAGCCGCTGGACAAGGCGGTGACTAGACCCGGCGTCGCGACCCCAATGAGGGGGCTCAGGGCGTGCGCGCCCCGGGCCAAGGAGGGTGGTACCGCGGGAGCCGGGCTCTCGTCCCTCCGACGGAACGACGACTTTCCGCCGGAGGAACTCGATGACACCGCCGCAGTACCGCCAGGTGCCCGCCCAGGTCGACCTGCCCGCCCTCGAGCACGACGTGCTCGGCTTCTGGGAGGACAACAAGGTCTTCGCCAAGACCCTGGAGCAGTCCGCAGGACGCCCCGAGTGGGTCTTCTACGAGGGCCCGCCCACCGCCAACGGCATGCCCGGCGCCCACCACATCGAGGCCCGCGTCTTCAAGGACGTCTTCCCCCGCTTCCGCACCATGCGCGGCTACCACGTCGCCCGCAAGGCCGGCTGGGACTGCCACGGCCTGCCGGTCGAGCTCGCCGTCGAGAAGGAGCTCGGCTTCTCCGGCAAGAAGGACATCGAGGCGTACGGCATCGCCGAGTTCAACGACAAGTGCCGCGAGTCCGTGACCCGGCACACCGACGCCTTCGCCGAGCTCACCACCCGGATGGGCTACTGGGTCGACCTCGACGACGCGTACCGGACCATGGACCCCTCGTACATCGAGTCGGTCTGGTGGTCCCTCAAGCAGATCTTCGACAAGGACCTGCTCGTCCAGGACCACCGCGTCGCCCCCTGGTGCCCCCGCTGCGGCACCGGCCTCTCCGACCACGAGCTGGCCCAGGGCTACGAGACGGTCGTCGACCCCTCCGTCTACGTCCGCTTCCCGCTGACCTCCGGCCCGCTGGCCGGCAAGGCCGCGCTCCTCGTCTGGACGACGACCCCGTGGACCCTGGTGTCCAACACGGCCGTCGCCGCCCACCCCGAGGTCACCTACGTCGTCGCCACCGACGGCGACGAGCGGGTCGTCGTCGCCCAGCCGCTGGTCGAGAAGGCCCTCGGCGAGGGCTGGGTCACCACCGGCGAATCCTTCACCGGCGCCGAGATGGAGCGCTGGACCTACCAGCGCCCCTTCGAGCTCGTCGCCTTCCCGGACGAGGCGCACTACGTCGTCAACGCCGAGTACGTCACCACCGAGGACGGCACGGGTCTGGTCCACCAGTCCCCCGCCTTCGGCGAGGACGACCTCAAGGTCTGCAAGGCGTACGGCCTGCCGGTCGTGAACCCGGTCCGGCCCGACGGCACCTTCGAGGAGGACGTCCCGCTGGTCGGCGGCGTCTTCTTCAAGAAGGCCGACGAGGCCCTCACCGCCGACCTCGACGCGCGCGGCCTGCTCTTCAAGCACATCGCCTACGAGCACAGCTACCCGCACTGCTGGCGCTGCCACACGGCGCTGCTCTACTACGCGCAGCCGTCCTGGTACATCCGCACCACCGCGGTCAAGGACCGCATGCTCCAGGAGAACGAGCGGACCAACTGGTTCCCGGACTCCGTCAAGCACGGCCGCTTCGGCGACTGGCTCACCAACAACGTCGACTGGGCGCTCTCCCGCAACCGCTACTGGGGCACCCCGCTGCCCATCTGGCGCTGCGAGGACGACCACCTCACCTGCGTCGGCTCCCGCGCCGAGCTGACCGAGCTGACCGGCACCGACCAGTCCGAGCTCGACCCGCACCGCCCCTACATCGACGCGGTCACCTTCCCCTGCCCGGCCGAGGGCTGCGCGCTGGAGGCCACCCGCGTGCCCGAGGTCATCGACGCCTGGTACGACTCGGGCTCGATGCCGTTCGCGCAGTACGGCTACCCGTACGAGAACAAGGAGCTGTTCGAGAGCCGCTACCCGGCGCAGTTCATCTCCGAGGCGATCGACCAGACCCGCGGCTGGTTCTACACGCTGATGGCCGTCGGCACCCTCGTCTTCGACAAGTCCTCCTACGAGAACGTGGTCTGCCTCGGCCACATCCTCGCCGAGGACGGCCGCAAGATGTCCAAGCACCTGGGCAACATCCTCCAGCCGATCCCCCTGATGGACCAGCACGGCGCCGACGCGGTCCGCTGGTTCATGGCGGCCGGCGGCTCGCCCTGGGCGGCCCGCCGGGTCGGCCACGGCACCATCCAGGAGGTCGTCCGCAAGACCCTCCTGACGTACTGGAACACGGTCGCCTTCCAGGCGCTCTACGCCCGCACCTCCGGCTGGGCGCCGAGCGCCGCGGACCCGGCCCCGGCCGACCGCTCCGTCCTCGACCGCTGGCTCCTCTCCGAGCTCCACACCCTGGTGACCGAGGCCACCGAGGCGATGGAGTCGTACGACACCCAGCGGACCGGCAAGCTCCTCTCCGCCTTCGTCGACGACCTCTCCAACTGGTACGTGCGCCGCTCCCGCCGCCGCTTCTGGCAGGGCGACGCGGCCGCGCTCCGCACCCTCCACGACGTCATCGAGACGGTCACCCGCCTCATGGCCCCGCTGACCCCGTTCATCACCGAGCGGGTCTGGCAGGACCTCGTGGTCCCCGTGACCGCCGACGCCCCCGAGTCCGTCCACCTCGCCACCTGGCCCGAGGCGGACACCGGCCTGATCGACCCGGCGCTCTCCGAGCAGATGCTCCTCGTCCGCCGCCTCGTCGAGCTCGGCCGGGCCACGCGCGCCGAGTCGGGCGTCAAGACCCGCCAGCCGCTCTCCCGCGCGCTGGTGGCGGCCACCGGCTTCACCGCGCTCTCCGACGAGCTCCGCGCCCAGATCACGGAGGAGCTCAACGTCTCCTCCCTCGCCTCCCTCTCCGAGGTCGGCGGCTCCCTCGTCGACACCACCGCGAAGGCCAACTTCCGGGCCCTCGGCAAGCGGTTCGGCAAGGGCGTCCAGGACGTCGCCAAGGCCGTCGCCGCGGCGGACGCGGCCGCGCTCTCCCTCGCCCTCCGCTCCGGCGAGGCGAGCCTGGACGTCGACGGCGAGACCGTGACCCTCTCCCCCGAGGAGGTCATCATCACGGAGACCCCGCGCGAGGGCTGGTCGGTCGCCTCCGACTCCGGCGCGACCGTCGCGCTCGACCTGGAGATCACCCCCGAACTCCGCAAGGCGGGCCTCGCCCGCGACGCGATCCGCCTCATCCAGGAGGCCCGCAAGAACAGCGGCCTCGACGTCGCCGACCGCATCGCACTGCGCTGGACCTCCGACTCCGCCGAGACCGCCGAGGCGCTGAGCGCGCACGCGGCGCTCATCGCGGACGAGGTCCTCGCGACGGATCTCGCCCAGGGGGCGGCGGACGACTCCTACGGTCCCGCCTTCACCGACGACTCCCTCTCCCTGACCTTCCACCTCCACAAGTCCTGACCACCACGAAGGGCCCGGCCACCCCCGGCCGGGCCCTTCGGCGTACCCCCCGTCCCCCACCCCCCGCGACGGGCCGGGCCCACCTCGTCGCGGGCATTCGTTCCGCCGGGGCGATGGGGGCACAACGGGCCGGGGGTACGGCGAAGGGCCGGACCCGGGGTTCCGGGTCCGGCCCTTGCAGCCTGCCGACGGCTACGCGCTCACCGCGCGACCACCCGCCGTCAGTTGTCGTCCTCGTCGATCAGGAAGCCACGCATCGGCGCCGGCGCCTGCTGCATCGGCTGCGGAGCCTGCGGCCGGACCGGAGCCATCGGCTGGGTCATGGCCGGAGACATCTGCTGCTGGCCGCCGTAGGAGGGCGCACCACCCATGGACGGCGCGCCGCCCATGCCGCCGTTGCCGCCGTAGGACGGGGCACCGGCGCCCGCCGAGGCCATGGAGGGGGCCGGCGGCAGGGAGGCCGTCGCGGGGGTCCGCGGCGGGGCGAGCGAGTCGTCGGCCTGGGTCTCCAGCTGACGCAGCTGGGACTCCAGGTAGGACTTCAGACGCGTGCGGTACTCGCGCTCGAAGCCACGCAGGTCCTCGACCTTGCGCTCTAGCGTGGCGCGGGCGGACTCCAGGGAGCCCATGGCGACACGGTGCTTCTCCTGGGCGTCCCGCTCCAGGGCGTCGGCCTTGGCGCGGGCGTCCCGCTCCAGGCCCTCGGCGCGGGAGCGCGCCTCGCCGACGATCTTGTTGGCCTCGGAGCGGGCCTCGGCGATCGCCTGGTCGGCGGTCTGCTGGGCCAGCGAGAGGACACGGGCGGCGCTGTCGCCGCCGGGGCCCTGCTGCGGCTGCTGCTGCATCTGCGGCGGCATCTGCTGCTGCGGGTGACCCATGGGGCCGCCCTGCATCGGGCCGGGACCCATCGGACCGCCCTGCATCGGGCCGCCCTGCATCGGGCCGGGACCCATCGGACCGCCCTGCATGGGGCCGCCCTGCATCGGGCCGCCCTGCATGGGGCCGGCGGGAAGCGCGGGAGCGCCGGACGGCAGCTGGGGCGGGCCCATCTGCGGCGGCTGCTGCTGGACCGGCGGTCCGGATATGGCCGCGGGCACGGGGGCGCCGGGACCGACGGGACGGTCCTGCGGCTCCGGGGGCTTGCGCATGCCCTGCTGCTGCTGGTTCTGCGCGGCGGCACGCGTCGCGGCGGCCAGCTTGGCGCGCAGGTCCTCGTTCTCGCGGAGCAGGCGGGTCAGCTCGGCCTCGACCTCGTCGAGGAAGGCATCGACCTCGTCCTCGTCATAGCCTTCTCGAAGGCGGACGGTCGTGAACTGCTTGTTCCGCACGTCCTCGGGGGTCAGCGGCATCTCTTCTTCACCTCTACGTAGTCGTCGGCAGTCGGCAAGACCGTATCGTCCACACTCACCTCGCGAAGCTGCTCACGATGGAGATCAGGATGTAGACGATGATCATCAGAACGAAGAAGGACAGGTCGAGTGCCACGCCCCCGAGACGCAGCGGCGGGATGAGTCGCCGCAGAAGCTTGAGCGGTGGATCGGTGACAGTGTAGGTGGCCTCGAGAACGACCACCATCGCCTTACCGGGTTGCCATGAACGGGCGAACTGGAAGACGTAGTCCATGACCAGCCGGACGATCAGGAGGACGAGGAAGCACATCAGCACGATGTAGACCACCTGTAGTGCGACGCCCATCCCGCGTTTCCCTCTCCCCTGGCTTACGTGCTCTCGCTTGGCCGGCCGCTAGGCGACCGGTCCGTCCGGTTCTGTTGTTCTCAGCTCTGGTTGAAGAATCCGCCCTCTGCGATCCGGGCCTTGTCCTCCGCCGTGACATCGACGTTAGCAGGCGACAACAGGAACACCTTCTGCGTCACTCGCTCAATGCTGCCATGGAGCCCGAAGACGAGTCCGGCGGCAAAGTCGACAAGTCGCTTCGCGTCCGTGTCGTCCATCTCCGTGAGGTTCATGATCACGGGGGTGCCCTCACGGAAGTGTTCCCCGATGGTACGGGCCTCGTTGTACGTCCGGGGGTGCAGCGTGGTGATGCGGTAGGGCTCCCGCTCGGACACGACCTTGGGCATGATCACCGGTGCGTTCTTCTCCAGGCTCGGACGTTCGGGTGTGATGGATGCCACGGGGGCAATTCGGGCCGGACGTCCGCTTTCGGCGAGTACAGGGACAGAATGGGCGAGCGGCTCCCGCTGTGCCGGGGGCTGCACCACTCGCACCGGTTCCTCCCGCTCCACCTGGCGCGGGGGGGTGTGACGCCGGTCGCGCTCGGGCTCCGGCTCCAGCTCGGGTTCGAAGTCGTCGTCGGGGTCGAAGCCCCGGCCGTCGTACCCATCGTCCTCCACGAGGCCGAGGTAGACCGCCATCTTGCGCATCGCGCCGGCCATTCTCTGAGTCCTCCGCTCTGTGGTGGATCGGCCTCGTCACCAAGTGCCGGCGATCCACGGGACACCCCGCCGTTCTGCGGAATGACCATATTTTCTGCTGTGGTCCGACTTGCTTCGCGACGTTACCCGAGCTTGGGGCGGACGCCGAGTACCGCCGTACCGACGCGTACGTGTGTCGCCCCGGCCGCGACGGCGTCCTCGAGGTCCGCACTCATCCCTGCTGACACCATGTTCGCAGCCGGACGGGTCGCGCGCAGGGCAGTCGACAAATCCATGAGCCGGTCGAAAGCGGCACGTTGCCGACCCGCGTACGGTCCGGCGAGCGGGGCGACGGTCATCAGCCCGCCGAGCCGCAGTCCGGGGGCGGCGTCGACGGCCGCCGCCAACTCCTCGATCCCGTCCGGTGCGACGCCGCCGCGGTCGCCCCGCGCGCCGGACTCGGCGTCGAGCGCGACCTGGATCAGACAGCCGAGCTCGCGCCCCTCCTTCTCCGCGGCCGCGGAGAGCGAGGAAACGAGCTTCAGGCGGTCGACCGACTGCACCACATCGGCATAACCCACCACGGAACGGACTTTGTTGGTCTGCAACTGGCCCACGAAGTGCCAGGTCAGGTCGAGGTCGGCGCAGGCGGCGGCCTTCGGGGCGGCGTCCTGGTCACGGTTCTCGGCGACGTCGCGGACGCCGAGCCCGTGGAGGATCCTCACGTCGCTCGCGGGGTAGGTCTTGGTGACCACGATGAGGGTCACCTCCTCCCGCGCGCGCCCGGCTGCGGCGCAGGCGGCGGCGATGCGCGCCTCCACCCGGGCCAGGTTCTCGGCCAGTTCCGCGGTGCGGTCCGTCATCGGTTCATTCCTGCCGGGGATCCGGGGGCGTCCCCCGGGGCGGACACGGCGTCCAGCCAGACATATCCCGCGAGTCGCCCCGTGGTGCGGTCGCGGCGGTACGAGAAGTGGTCGCCGGATTCCCGGGTGCAGACCGGGTCGGCCTGCACGTCCTTCACCCCGAGCCGGGCGAGCTGGGCGTGGACTCCGGCGGTGACGTCGACGGCCGGGGTTCCCCAGCTCGTCTCGGCCCAGGCGGCGGGTTCGGTCTCCGCGACCTCGGCCCGCATGGCCTCCGGCACCTCGTAGCAGCGCCCGCAGACGGCGGGACCGGTGCGGGCGACGATGCGGGCGGGGTCGGCGCCGAGCGCGATCATGGCCTCGACCGCGGCCGGGACGACTCCCGCGACCATCCCGGGACGTCCGGCGTGGGCGGCGGCCGCGACCCCGGCGGCCGGGTCGGCCAGGAGCACCGGCACGCAGTCCGCGGTGAGGACGGCGAGGCCGAGTCCGGGCCGGGCGGTGACGAGGGCGTCGACCGAGGGGATCGCGGTCGCGCCCCACGGCCCGTCGACCTCGGCGACGTCGGCGCCGTGCACCTGGTTCATCCAGACCACCCGCGCCGGGTCGAGCCCGAGGGCTCCGGCGGCGCGCGCCCGGTTGGTCCGGACCGCCTCGGGGTCGTCGCCCACCGCTCCGCCGAGGTTGAGCTCCTCGTACGGAACGGCGCTCACCCCGCCCCACCGGTCGGTGAAGGCGAAGTGCGCGCCGTTCGCGTCGAAGCGATGTCCTATCACTTCAGGAAGTCCGGGACGTCCAGCTCCTCGGCCTGGCTGTCCGCGTACGGACGGGCCGGGGGGACGACCGGCTGAGCGGGCGTCAGCGGGACCTCGTTGACCGCCGGGGCGGGCTCGGCCGGGGCGGCGACGGGCTCCTCGCGGGGGGCCACGGTGCCGAGACCGCCGAGCGGGCGGGAGGGCTCGACGTGACGGGGGGCCGGGGCCGGCTCCTCGCGCTTGGCCGAGACCGAGCCGATGATGTTGTCGCGGCGGGCCGGCGGCTGGCCGCCGTCGAAGCCGGCCGCGATGACGGTGACGCGGACCTCGTCGCCCAGGGCGTCGTCGATGACGGCGCCGAAGATGATGTTGGCCTCGGGGTGGGCGGCCTCGCTGACCAGCTGCGCGGCCTCGTTGATCTCGAAGAGACCGAGGTCGCTGCCGCCGGAGATGGAGAGCAGCACGCCGCGGGCGCCGTCGATGGATGCCTCCAGGAGCGGCGAGGAGATCGCCATCTCCGCGGCGGCCACCGCGCGGTCGTCGCCGCGGGCGGAGCCGATGCCCATGAGCGCCGAACCCGCCTCGGACATGACCGACTTGACGTCGGCGAAGTCGAGGTTGATCAGACCCGGGGTGGTGATGAGGTCGGTGATGCCCTGGACACCGCTCAGCAGCACCTGGTCGGCCGACTTGAACGCGTCGAGCACGGAGACCTGGCGGTCCGAGATCGAGAGCAGCCGGTCGTTCGGGATGACGATGAGGGTGTCGACCTCTTCGCGGAGCTCGGCGATGCCGTCCTCCGCCTGGTTGGCGCGACGGCGGCCCTCGAAGGTGAACGGCCGGGTGACCACACCGATCGTCAGGGCGCCGAGCGAGCGCGCGATGTTGGCGACGACGGGTGCGCCGCCGGTGCCGGTGCCGCCGCCTTCGCCGGCGGTGACGAAGACCATGTCGGCCCCCTTGAGGACCTCCTCGATCTCCTCACGGTGGTCCTCTGCCGCCTTGCGACCGACGGCCGGGTTGGCCCCGGCACCCAGGCCGCGGGTGAGTTCACGGCCGACGTCGAGCTTGACGTCGGCGTCGCTCATCAACAGCGCTTGCGCGTCGGTGTTGATCGCGATGAACTCGACGCCCTTGAGGCCGACCTCGATCATTCGGTTGATGGCATTGACACCACCGCCGCCGACACCGATGACCTTGATGACTGCGAGGTAGTTCTGCGGTGCTGCCACGTCGAAGGCCTCTCGCCTCGAGTTACGTGTCGTCGCCGCGCGTTGCTCGCGAGGCGCCGACGGATGCCGATTGGGACGGTCCGAAACGCCGACCCGAACCCTAACGTTGAAGTTTAGGGTTACCAGTGTCTCTGTTCGCTGGACTCTTCCGAACAGGACACTAAGTCGACAAGTGGCGCACGTTCAACGAACACGCCGAACCTCCCGTTTTTCTTTTCACCCTATGTGATCACCCGTAGCGCTGGCCAACCAGGGTGCTGGCCAGCGGTGATGCCCGTCAACTCCCGGACGAGGCGGGCGCCGTGGGAGCACTTACGTCGAAGTGCCCCGCTTTGGGCGTCGCCTTCATGAGAGCGTTCAGGACCCGGGCTTTCACGGGGCCGTGCTCGGCACTGCCCCAGAAAACGGTGCGCCCCTTGGTCAGTTCCAGAGTGACGGAGTCGTACGAGGTGACGCGCACGACACGAGTGTCCCGGGCGATTTCGGCCGGGAGTTCACCCCGGACGCGGACCGCCTCGCGCAGGAGCCGGTCGGCGCCGAAGCGGCGCAGGCTCGGCGAGGCGGCGCTGTCCAGGACCAGGCGGGGCACCCCGCGCGGGGCGGTGTCGACCGTGGCGAACCGCATTCCGGTCGCGTCCACTTCGATGAACTTTCCGCTCTTTTCGACGAGCAGGACGGGCTGCCGCTCTGTCACTTTCAGCCCGATTCCGTGCGGCCAGGACCGCACGACGTCGATCGACTCGATCCGGGGGTAGGCCCCGCGGAGCCGGGCCTCGATGGCCTCGGTGTCGACCGTGACGAGCGGGGCCCCCAGGGGGACCGCCGCGGTCGCCTCGATCTCGGCGGCGGTCAGGACCCGGGCGCCGGAAGTCTTCACACGTTCCACACGGAACCAGCTCGACCCGTAGAGCGCCCAGAGGACTCCGGCCACGAGCGCGAGCAGGGCGAGGGCGGCGAGGAGGAGCCGGGGCGCCGGCACCCGGAATCGAGGATTCCGTTTCCCGGCACCGGAGGACCGGCCCGACGACCCCTTCGACTTGCTGGTACCGCTCTTCTCCGCGGTCGTCGGTCCGGCTGCCACCTGGCGCTCCTGCCTCTCGCCGCCGCGCTACGCCTGTCGGCGGGCGGCGATCGCCTCGTACACCATGCCGACGAGCAGGTCGTCGGCGTCCCGGCGGCCGAACTCGGCCGCGGCCCGGGACATCTCGTACAACCGGTGCGGATCGGCCAGTACGGGCAGGACGTTGCCCTGCACCCACTGCGGCGTCAGCTCCGCGTCGTCGACGAGGAGTCCACCGCCGGCCTTGACCACGGGCTGGGCGTTGAGCCGCTGTTCGCCGTTGCCGATGGGCAGCGGCACGTACGCGGCGGGCAGCCCGACGGCCGAGAGCTCGGCGACGGTCATGGCGCCCGCGCGGCAGAGCATCATGTCGGCCGCGGCGTACGCCAGATCCATCCGGTCCACGTACGGTACCGGTACGTACGGCGGCATACCGGGCATGTTGTCGACGCGCGGCATCTCGTTCTTCGGGCCGACCGCGTGCAGGATCTGGATGCCGGAGCGCTGGAGCACCGGGGCGATCTGCTGGACGACCTCGTTGAGCCGCCGGGCGCCCTGCGAGCCGCCGGAGACCAGCAGCGTCGGCAGGTTGGGGTCGAGGCCGAAGGCGGCGCGCGCCTCGGGCCGCACCCGCGCCCGGTCGAGGGTCGCGATCGTGTAGCGCAGCGGGATGCCGATGTAGCGCGCGTTGCGGAGCTTGCTGTCCGGGGTGGCGACGGCGACCCCGGCCGCGTACCGCGAACCGATCTTGTTGGCCAGTCCGGGCCGGGCGTTCGCCTCGTGGACCACGATCGGCACCCCGAGCCGCTTGGCCGCGAGATAGCCGGGCAGGGCCACGTAGCCGCCGAAGCCGACCACGCAGTCCGCCTTGGTGCGCTCCAGGACCTGCTCGGCGGCCTTGATCGTGCCGCGCAGCCGCCCGGGGACGGTGATCAGCTCGGGGGTGGGCTTGCGGGGCAGCGGTACGGCCGGGATGAGCGCCAACTCGTAACCCCGCTCGGGTACGAGCCGGGTCTCCAGACCCTTCTCCGTGCCCAGCGCCGTGATCCCCACGCTGGGGTCCTGCCTGCGCAGGGCGTCCGCGAGGGCGAGCGCGGGCTCGATGTGGCCGGCGGTCCCCCCGCCGGCGAGTACGACATGCACCGAAATTCACCGCTCTCCGGACGGGCGCTTCTTGACGCGCCGTCGCATCGACTTCCATCTCACCCCGGCCCGCTTGCCCCAACCGGGGCGACGCATGGCCAGGGCCGCTTTCGCGGCGGGTTCCTGTCGCGCGAAGGCGATGAGGAGCCCGACGGCGAACATGGTCGGCAGCAGGGCCGACCCTCCGTAGGAGAACAACGGGAGGGGGACACCGGCGATCGGCAGCAGACCGAGCACCGCACCGATGTTGATCACGGCCTGCGCCGTGATCCAGGTGGTCACACCTCCCGCGGCGAACCTCACGAAGGGGTCCTCCGTGCCTCCGGCCACGCGGATACCCGCATAGCCTAGAGCCGCGAACAGGGCGAGTACCGACAGCGTCCCCGCGAGACCCAGTTCCTCACCGGTGACCGCGAAGATGAAGTCGGTGTGCGCCTCGGGGAGTTGACCCCATTTCTCCACACTGGCACCCAGTCCGGATCCGAACCATCCGCCGGACGCCAGGGCGTAGATTCCGTGCGCCGCCTGCAGGCAGGGGGCGCCCTCGCCGCCGGGGTCGGTCGCTCCGATGCAGTCGAAGCGCTTCATCCGGTTCGCGCTGGTCTTGATCAGCAGCACGCCGATCGCGCCGGCCACCGTGAGCACCCCGACGAAGAGCCGGGTGGGCGCGCCGGCCGTCCACAGCAGGCCGAAGAGGATCGCGGCGAGGATGATCGAGGTGCCCATGTCGCCGCCGAGCATGATCAGTCCGAGCAGCATGAAGGCGCCCGGGACCAGCGGCACCAGCATGTGCTTCCACTGGGTCAGCAGCCGCATGTCGTGCTTGCGGGCGAGCAGGTCGGCCCCCCACAGGATCAGCGCCAGCTTGCCGAACTCGCTGGGCTGGAGCTGGAAGGGGCCGCCGAGGGAGATCCAGTTCTGGTTGCCGTTGACCGCGTGCCCTATCCCGGGGATCTGCACGAGGACCATCAGGAAGACCGCGCCGACCAGGATCGGGTAGGCGAGCGCCCGGTGCAGCTTCACCGGCATCCGCGAGGCGGCCAGGAGCAGTCCGGTGCCGAGGAGCGCGGCGAAGAACTGCTTCCGGAAGAAGTAGGACGGCACCAGGTCGTAGGTGAGTGCCGTGATCATGGAGGCGGAGTAGACCATCACGAGGCCGAGCGTGGTGATGAGCATCCCCGCGCCGATGATCACGTA
Source organism: Streptomyces sp. NPDC104202 (assembly GCF_055584185.1). Classification (NCBI taxonomy): domain Bacteria; kingdom Bacillati; phylum Actinomycetota; class Actinomycetes; order Kitasatosporales; family Streptomycetaceae; genus Streptomyces; species Streptomyces sp. NPDC104202. The sequence continues at coordinate 17,688 of NZ_JBVJMN010000070.1, forward strand.
ATAGGCCGTGAGGGGGCGGTCCCAGGCCCTCTGGGCCCGCTCGTACAGCCGCCGGACGCCTCCGCCCCGGGGTCGCCGCGGGGACGCGGGGGCCCGCCCCCCGCCGCGTGCGGCGGAGGGCCGGCGTGCCCCGGCGATCTTGCTCGGCATGGTCGCTGCCCCCTCCAGTCGTGCCCGGTCCGGCCGGACCCTCCCGCTGGTCAGGTCAGGCGTCCCCGGTGGCGGCGAGGGCGCGGACCGCGTCCGCGAAGGCCTCGCCCCGCTTGTTGTAGTTGGTGAACATGTCCATCGAGGCGCAGGCCGGGGCGAGGAGGACCGTGTCACCCGGGCGGGCGAGCCGGGCCGCCTCGCGGACCGCCTCGGACATCGCCCCAGTGTCGGTCCGGTCGAGGTCCACCACCGGGACTTCCGGGGCGTGTCGCGCCAGGGCTTCGCGGATCAGCGCGCGGTCGGCGCCCATCAGGACGGCGCCGCGCAAGCGCTTCGCCGAAGCGGAGACGAGGTCGTCGAACGCGGCGCCCTTGGCGAGGCCGCCGGCGATCCAGACGATCGGCTCGTAGGCGGCCAACGAGGCTTCGGCGGCATGGGTGTTGGTGGCCTTGGAGTCGTCGATGTAGGTGACGCCCTGGACCTCCTCGACCAGCTCGATGCGGTGCGGGTCGGGCCGGAAGGCCCGCAGTCCGTCGCGGACGGCCTTGGCGTCGACGCCGAAAGCGCGGGCCAGGGCGGCGGCGGCGAGCGCGTTGGCGATGTTGTGCGGGGCCGGCGGCTGGACGTCGGCGACCTCGGCGAGCTCCTGGGCGTTCTTCTGCCGGTTCTCGACGAAGGCCCGGTCGACGAGGATGCCCTCGACGACGCCGAGCTGGGACGGGCCGGGGGTGCCGAGGGTGAAGCCGATGGCCCGGCAGCCCTCCTCGACGTCGGCCTCGCGGACCAGGTCCTCGGTCACCTGGTCGGCGACGTTGTAGACGCAGGCGATCCGGTTGCCCTCGTAGATCCGGCCCTTGTCGGCGGCGTACGCCTCCATGGAGCCGTGCCAGTCGAGGTGGTCGGGAGCCAGGTTGAGCACGGCGGCCGAGTGGACGCGGAGCGAGGGCGCCCAGTGGAGCTGGTAGCTGGAGAGCTCGACGGCCAGGACGTCGTACTCCTCCTCGCCGAGGACGGCGTCGAGGAGCGAGACGCCGATGTTGCCGACGGCGGCGGTCCGCAGGCCGGCCGCCTCCAGGATGGAGGCGAGCATCCGCACGGTCGTGGTCTTGCCGTTGGTGCCGGTGACCGCGAGCCAGGGGGCGGCTCCCGGGCCGCGCAGCCGCCAGGCCAGCTCGACGTCGCCCCAGATCTCCACGCCCGCCTCGGCGGCGGCCGTGAAGAGCGGCTTGTCCGGCCGCCAGCCGGGGGTGGTGACGATCAGCTCGGTGCCGGCCGGCAGGGTGGCCCCGTCGCCGAGGCGGACGGTGACGCCCTCCGCCTCCAGCTCGGCCGCCTGGGCCCGGGAGCGCTCGTCGTCGCCGTCGTTGACGACGGTCACGAGGGCGCCGCGGGCGGCCAGGACGCGGGCCGCCGGGATGCCGGACACCCCGAGCCCCGCGACGGTGACCTTCTTGCCGTTCCAGTCGAGCCGTTCCGTCACTTTTCCGCTGCCCATCCCGCGTAGAAGAGGCCCAGGCCCACGATCACGCACATGCCCTGGATGATCCAGAACCGGACGACGACCAGGACCTCGGACCACCCCTTGAGTTCGAAGTGGTGCTGGAGGGGGGCCATCCGGAAGACGCGCTTGCCCGTCATCTTGAACGAACCGACCTGGATGACCACGGACATCGTGATCAGCACGAACAGGCCGCCGAGCAGCGCGAGCAGCAGCTCCGTACGGGAGCAGATGGCGAGACCGGCGAGCGCGCCGCCGAGGGCCAGCGAGCCGGTGTCGCCCATGAAGATCTTGGCCGGTGAGGTGTTCCACCACAGGAAGCCGAAGCAGGAGCCCATCAGCGCGGAGGCCACGACGGCGAGGTCGAGCGGGTCGCGCACCTCGAAACAGGCGTTGGGGTTGGTCAGGGTCATGGCGTTCGCACAGGACTCCTGGAACTGCCACAGCCCGATGAAGGTGTACGCGCCGAAGACCATCACCGACGCGCCGGTGGCCAGGCCGTCCAGACCGTCCGTCAGGTTCACGCCGTTGGACATGGCCAGGATCATGAAGAGCGCCCAGACCACGAAGAGCACCGGGCCGATGGCCCAGCCGAAGTCCGTGATGAAGGAGAGCTTCGTGGAGGCCGGGGTCAGCCCGCGCAGGTCGGCGAACTGCAGCGACAGCACGGCGAAGGCGATGCCGACGATGAGCTGTCCGGCCATCTTCGCCTTGGCCCGCAGGCCCAGCGACCGCTGCTTGACGATCTTGATGTAGTCGTCGAGGAAGCCGACCAGGCCCATGCCGGCCATCAGGAACAGCACCAGGGCGCCCGAGTACGTCGGGTCCTCGCCGGTGATGACCTTGGCCAGGGCGTACGCGATGAGCGTCGCCAGGATGAAGGAGATGCCGCCCATGGTGGGCGTGCCCTTCTTCCCGGCGTGGCCGCGCGGACCGTCATCCCGGATGAACTGCCCGTACCCCTTGCGGGCAAGGAGCTTGATGAGCAGCGGCGTACCGATCAGGGTCAGGAAGAGCCCGATGGCCCCCGCGAAGAGGATCTGCCTCATCGGCCGGCGACCTCGCCCTCGGTGTCGAGCAGTGCCAGGGCGACCTGTTCGAGACCGACCGACCTGGAAGCCTTCACAAGGACGACGTCCCCCGGGCGCAGCTCACTGCGCAACAGGTCGACAGCCGCCTGCGCGTCGGACACGTGCACCGACTCCTCACCCCACGAACCCTCGTTATATGCGCCCAGTTGCAGCCAGGACGCTTCCCTGTCCCCGACCGCCACGAGCTTGCTGACGTTGAGCCGGACGGCGAGCCGTCCGACCGCGTCGTGCTCGACGAGCGATGCGTCACCGAGCTCGGCCATCTTGCCGAGCACCGCCCACGTGCGAGCCCCTCGGGCCTGTGCGGCCCGGCCCATGGCCGCGAGCGCGCGCAGGGCGGCTCGCATGGACTCGGGGTTCGCGTTGTAGGCGTCGTTGACGACCGTCACGCCGTCCGGACGCTCGGTGACCTCCATGCGCCAGCGCGACAGGGTTCCCGCCTCGGAGAGCGCGGTGGCGATCTCTTCGACGGGCATGCCCAGCTCGTGCGCGACGGCGGCCGCTGCGAGCGCGTTCGACACGTGGTGCTCACCGTACAGGCGCAAGGTCACGTCGCTGCACCCGGTGGGTGTGTGAAGACGGAAAGAAGGCTGTCCGCCTTCTGTGAGGTGGACGTTCTCTGCACGTACGGCCGCTTCGTCCGCTTCGCCGAAGAGGACGACGCGGGCCTTGGTGCGGCTCGCCATCGCGCGGACGAGGGGGTCGTCGGCGTTGAGGACGGCGATGCCGCCCTCCTCGGCCGTCGGCAGGGACTCGACGAGCTCGCCCTTGGCCACGGCGATCTGCTCGCGGCCGCCGAACTCGCCGATGTGGGCGGTGCCGACGTTGAGGACGAGGCCGATCCGGGGCGGGGTGAGTCCGGTGAGGTAGCGGATGTGCCCGATGCCGCGGGCGCCCATCTCCAGGACCAGGTGCCGGGTCTCGTCGCTCGCGCGGAGCGCCGTGAGCGGCAGGCCGATCTCGTTGTTGAGCGAGCCGGGCGTCCAGACGGTGGGCGCGTGCCGGTCGAGGACCTGGGCGATCAGGTCCTTGGTGGAGGTCTTGCCGGCGGAACCGGTGAGGGCGACGACATCGGTGCCGAGCCGTTCCACGACCGCGCGGGCGAGGGCCCCGAGCGCGGCCTGGACGTCGTCGACGACGATGGCGGGGACGCCGACGGGCCGGGCGGCCAGGACGGCCGCCGCACCCGCCTCGACGGCGCGCACGGCGTAGTCGTGGCCGTCGACGCGTTCACCGGCGAAGGCCGCGAAGAGGCTGCCGTCCCGCACTTCGCGGGAGTCGATGACGACGGGCCCGGTGATCCGGATGGCCGGATCCGGTATGTCGTGCGCCTGCCCGCCGACGATTTCGGCGACCTCGGCGAGGGAGAGGGCGATCACTGCTTCATCCCTGACTGTTCTGGTGGCTGTCTGTTCCGCCCGGCACGGGTGCCTGGGCGTCCTGCCGGGCGGCGATCGCCGCGCGCAGCACCTGGCGGTCGTCGAAGGGGCGTACCACTCCGGCGATCTCCTGGCCCTGTTCGTGTCCCTTGCCCGCGACGAGGACGGTGTCGCCGGGGCGGGCGCGGGCGACGGCCGCGGCGACCGCGGCGGCCCGGTCGGCGAGGACGAGCACCTCGCCGCGTTCCTCCGCGGGGACCTCGGCGGCGCCCGCGAGCATGGCGGCGAGGATCCGGAGCGGGTCCTCGGAGCGGGGGTTGTCGGAGGTCAGGACGGCCGTGTCGGCGAGCCGGGCCGCGGCGGCGCCCATCGGGCCCCGCTTCGTGGTGTCCCGGTCGCCGCCGCAGCCGATGACCACGTGGAGGCTGCCCTCGGTGACCTCGCGCAGGGAGCGCAGGACGGACTCGACGGCGTCCGTCTTGTGCGCGTAGTCGACGACCGCGAGGTACGGCTGGCCGGCGTCGACGCGCTCCAGCCGGCCGGGCACGCCCGGGACGGCGGCGACGCCGTCGGCGGCGGCCCGGGGGTCGAGGCCCGCGGTGGCGAGGGTGGCGATCGCGGCGAGGGTGTTGGCGACGTTGAAGGGGCCGGGCAGCGGCGCGGTGGCGGGAATCCGCACGCCCTCCGGGCCGACCGCGGTGAACGTCGAGTCGTGGGAGCCGAGGACGAGGTCCTCGGCGCGCCAGTCGGCGTCGGCGCGACCCTCGGCGGAGAAGGTGACGACCGGGACGGTGGCCTCCTTGGTCAGCCGGCGGCCGTACTCGTCGTCGAGGTTGACCACGCCCAGGCGGCTGCGCTCGGGCGTGAAGAGCCCGGCCTTGGCCTGGAAGTAGTCCTCCATGTCGGAGTGGAACTCCATGTGCTCCGGGCTCAGGTTGTTGAAGACGGCGACGTCGAAGACGCAGCCGTCGACCCGGCCGAGCACGAGGGCGTGGCTGGAGACCTCCATGGCGACGGCCTCGACGCCCCGCTCGCGCATGACGGCGAAGAGCGCCTGGAGGTCGGTGGCCTCGGGGGTGGTCCGCTCCGACTTGATGCGCTCGTCGCCGATCCGCATCTCGACCGTGCCGACGAGTCCGGTCCGCCGGCCCGAGCCGCGCAGTCCGCCTTCGACGAGGTAGGCGGTGGTGGTCTTGCCGGAGGTGCCGGTGATGCCGATCTGCAGCAGGCCGGCACCCGGCCGGCCGTAGATCTCGGCGGCGAGTTCGCCCATCCGGCCGCGCGGGTTCTCCACGACCAGGACCGGCAGGCCGGTCGCGGCGGCGCGCTCCGCGCCCGCCGGGTCGGTGAGGATCGCGGCGGCGCCGAGGCCGGCGGCCTGGGCGACGAAGTCGGCGCCGTGCGTACGGGCGCCGGGCAGGGCCGCGTACACGTCGCCGGGACGCACCGCCCGCGAGTCGTGGGTGATGCCCGAGATCTCGGCGTCGCCGGGGGTGTCGATCCCCAGGTGTGCGGCCAGGTCGCCCAGGGGTGTCGGGCGGGCCTGCTCCGGCCGGGGCGGGGTGGTTCGGTACTGATCAGCGTGTGGCACGGCGGTGAGCGTACCGGGCGCACCCTCTGGGGGGCCAAAAGAGCCCGGGGCGTCGTCGGAGTTCGATTTCCGGTTCCCGGAATGGGGGGTGATCGTTGTCACTGGTGCTCCCGGAGGGTCACGGGGTGCCGTCGGCGAAGACCGGCAGTCGGGCGGGTGCGCTGCCCGTAGGGGCGACGTGGAGGGTCTTGAGGGCGAACTCCATGACCTTCTTGTAGATGGGTCCGCAGATCTGGCCGCCGAAGTAGTTCCCCTTGGTGGGGTTCTGGATGGCGCAGTAGACGGTGATCTGCGGGTCGTCGGCCGGGGCGAAGCCGGCGAAGGAGGCGGTGTACCCCTTGTAGCGGCCGAGTTCGGGGTCGACGCGGTTGGCGGTGCCGGTCTTGCCGGCGACCCGGTAGCCCGGGATGGCGGCCTTGGCTCCGGTGCCCTCCCGGTCGTCGACGACGGATTCCAGCATCGTGGCGAGGGTCCGTGCCGTCTTCTCGCTGACGACCCGGGACTCCGCGGGTTTGGGGGCGGGGTCGAAGCGTCCGTCGGGCCCCTTGGTGCCGCGGACGAGGGTGGGTTCGATGCGGACGCCCTTGTTGGCGATGGTCGAGTAGACCGAGGCGGCCTGCATGGCGTTGACGGAGAGGCCCTGGCCGAAGGGGATCGTGTACTGCTGCGAGGTCGACCAGTCCTCGGGCTTGGCGAGGATGCCGGCGGTCTCGCCGGGGTAGTCCAGGCCGGTGGGGCTGCCGATGCCGAACTTGCGCAGGTAGGAGTGGAGGATCCGGTTGGACTCGGGCTGGGTGGCGCCGAGCTGGCCGGTGGCGAGGATGGTGCCGATGTTGCTGGACTTGGCGAGGACGCCGTTGAGCGTCAGGTACCAGGTCTTGTGGTCGACGTCGTCCTTGAAGAGGCGGTCGCCGCGGTGGAGCCGGTTGGGGACGGTGACGTGGGTGTCGGGGGCCGCCTTGCCCTCCTCCAGGACGGCGGCCATGGACATGACCTTGCTGGTGGAGCCGGGCTCGTAGGCGTCCTGGAGGGCGGCGTTGCCCATGGCGGCCGCGTTGGCGGCGGAGAGGTCGTTGGGGTCGAAGCCGGGGGCGTTGGCCATGGCGAGGACCTCGCCGGTCCTGGTGTTCTGGACGATCACGTAGCCGCGGTCGGCCTTCGACTTCTTCACCTGGTCGGTGATGGCCTGCTGGGCGGCCCACTGGATGTCCCGGTCGATGGTGAGCTCGATGTCGGAGCCGGGGACGGCGGGGGTGCCCTGGGAGCCGGCGGTCGGCACCTGGCGGCCGCCGGACTGGGTGAAGCGGATCGTGCCGTCCCTGCCGGCCAGTTCGGGGTCGAGCATGGACTCGACGCCGCCGGCGCCGCGGCCCTCGGCGTTGACGTAGCCCAGTATCCCGGCGGCGAGCTCGCCGTTGGGGTACACGCGCTTGGTGCTGGGCTCGCTGAGGACGCCGCCGAGGAGGTTGACGCCGGTGCCGCCGGCAGAGCGCTGCGCCTTCTGTCCGTAGACCCGCTTGAGGTCCTTGATCTGGTTCCAGACCTGCGGGGTCTGCTTGCGGGCGAGCAGGGTGTAGCGGGACTTGGGGGTGCGGAGCTTCCTGGCGAGCTCGGCAGGCTCCTTGCCCAGGATGGGGGCGAGGAGCGCGGCGGCCTGCTCGGGGGCGTCGGGGAGCCGTGACTCCGCGGGGGTGAAGAGCTTCGGGTCGGCGGTGATGTCGTACGCGTCCACGCTCGCGGCCAGCGCGATGCCGTTGCGGTCGGTGATCTCGCCCCGCTCGGCGGAGAGCGTGTACTCCTGGAAGCGGTACTTGTCGGCCTTGGCCGCGTACGCGCTGGCGTCGACGGCCTGGACCTGGAGCAGCCGCACCACGAACGCGAGCATGACCAGCGTCAGGCCGAGGGCGACCAGCCGCAGCCGGGGGCGGGGGCTGCCCAGCCGGATGGTGCGGGGCCGGCGGGCGGGCGGCCGGGGCGGGGTCCGCTTCGCGGCCGGGCGCGGGGCGGGCCGGGAGGGGCGTGCCGCGGCTCCGGAGCGGGCCCCCGCCCCTGCGCGGGCGCCGGCGCCGGATGCCGCTCTGGCCCCTGCTCCGGCTCCGGCGGACGCGGGCCGGGGGCGGGCGGGCCGGGCGGGTCCGGGGACGCGCCGGCGCGGGGGCTCCTTGGGGGGCACTGCTCGGTCACCTGCCCGTGGTCGGTGGGGTGGGGTCCGTCGCCGTGGACGCCGGCGCGCTCGGGGTCCGGCCGGCGCCGGAGGGGGTCGTGGCCGTCGGCTCCGGCGGGTTCTGCGCCGGTGCGCCGGCGGGGCCCTGTCCGGCGGGGGCCGAGGCGGTCGGGCCGGGTTCGGAGGTGCGGGGCTTGGGGGTGCCGGCCGGCTTGGGCGACGGCTTGGGGGAGGCGGCGACCGAGGGCTCGCCGAGGACCTTGCCGTCGGGGCCGAGGAAGGCGGGGCTGCCGCCGGGGACCATGCCGAGTTCCCGGGCCCGCCGCTCCAGCGCGTCGGGCGCGGCGTAGTCGTCCACGTCCCGCTGGAGCGCCTGCTCCTCGTCGGTGAGCTCGGTGGTCCTGTTCTTGAGTTCGTTCAGCTGGAAGGAGCCCTGGTTGAGGGCCGAGTTCAGCAGCAGCAGGGAGATCAGCCCGCCGCCGAGGAGCACCACGACGAGCAGCACGAAGGGGGTGCGGGCGGCCGAGCTGGGCCCTGACGGCATGAGCCGTCCGAGCCGCGCGGCGCGCCCTTTGAGCGGCCCCTTCGCCGTGCTCACAGCACGTCCTCCCGGATGCGTTCGGCGCCCCGGAGCCGGGCCGGGGCGGCGCGCCGGTTCTCGGCGACCTCCTCCTCGGTCGGCAGCTCGGCGCCCCGGGTGAGCAGCTTCAGGCGGGGCTGGTACTTCTCCGGGACGACCGGCAGGCCGGGCGGCGCGGTGGTGGCCGCGCCGGCCGCGAAGACCTGCTTGACGATGCGGTCCTCCAGCGACTGGTACGACAGGACGGCGACGCGTCCGCCGACGGCGAGGGCCTTCACGGCCGCCGGGATCGCCTTCTCGACGCTGTCGAGCTCGCGGTTGACCTCGATGCGCAGGGCCTGGAAGGTGCGCTTGGCCGGGTTGCCGCCGGTGCGCTTGGCCGCCTGCGGCAGGGCGTCGCGGATCAGCTCGACGAGCCGGGCGCTGTGGGAGAAGGGCTCCTTCTCGCGCTCGCGCACCACCGCGGAGACGATCCGCTTGGCCTGCTTCTCCTCGCCGTAGGCGCGGAGGATGCGGACCAGCTCGCCGGCCGGGTAGGTGTTGAGGACCTCGGCCGCGCTGATGCCGGTCGTCTGGTCCATGCGCATGTCGAGCGGGGCGTCCTGCGCGTAGGCGAAGCCGCGGTCGGCCTCGTCCAGCTGCATGGAGGAGACGCCGAGGTCGAAGAGGACGCCGTCCACCGCGGGGATGCCGAGCCGTTCGAGGACCTCGGGCAGTTCGTCGTAGACCGCGTGGACGAGGGTGGCCCGCTCGCCGTACGGGGCGAGCCGCTCGCCGGAGAGGCGCAGCGCCTCCTTGTCCCGGTCGAGGGCGACCAGCCGCACCTCGGGGAACCGCTCCAGCAGGGCCTCGCTGTGGCCGCCGAGACCCAGGGTGCAGTCGACGACGACCGCGCCGGGGCGCTCCAGGGCGGGGGCCAACATGTCCAGGCACCGCTGGAGCATCACCGGGACGTGTCGGTCGTTGCTCAATGCGCCCTCTCAGAGCCGGCGCGGAGGCACGTACCGAGGGAGGAGGCCGAGCCGGAGTACCGCCGCACACACGGGGAGAAACCGCGGAAGCCGCTCGATGTCTCCGTTAACTTCGCGTCACTTTAGTCCACCGGACGCGCCGGTCAATCAACCGACTGGCGCGTCGTACGCCGCCGGCGGACCGGGAGGACATTCCGGGCGGCTCACTCGTTCGGGGCCTCCCCCGCCCCACCTGTGGGGTAGCTCACAGGGCGGCTCGTTGACGCGCTTTGTCCCGCCTCACAGCGGGCCCGGTCGCGCGGTGACCGTTAACGTCGGAACCATGTCGACCTCCGCGCACTCCCCCGCCGACGCCATAGGCGCCGACGCCTCGGTCACCGACCGTCTCGTCGAGGCCAACGGGCGCTACGCCGCCGACTTCCGCGACCCCGGGATGGACGCGCGCCCCGTGCGGCGCGTCGCCGTCGTCGCCTGCATGGACGCCCGCCTCGACCTCCACGCCGCCCTCGGTCTCCACCTCGGCGACTGCCACACCATCCGCAACGCGGGCGGCGTGGTCACCGACGACGTGATCCGCTCCCTCACCATCAGCCAGCGGGCCCTGGGCACCCGCAGCGTGATGCTGGTGCACCACACGAACTGTGGCCTGGAATCGCTCACCGAGGACTTCCGGCACGAGCTGGAGGACGAGGTGGGCCAGCGTCCGGCCTGGGCCGTGGAGGCGTTCCGCGACGTCGACCAGGACGTCCGGCAGTCGATGCAGCGGGTGCGGACCTCCCCCTTCCTGCTGCACTCCGACGACGTGCGGGGCTTCGTCTTCGACGTGACGACCGGCCTGCTGCGCGAGATCGACCCGGCTTAAACGTCGAAATCCCGGCATTTCCCCCGCACTTGTCCGCCCGCAAGTGACACGACCCGGCCACGCCAACGACAATGCTCGGGTGGACACCCCCCGGCAGATCCCACGGGGGCAGGTGTCCGTGTTCCGGAAGGCCGAGGAGGGCCGGGTGACGACCTATGACGATCGAGCGAGCCTCACTGATCTGACCACCACCGCGGAGCGGGTCCGCAGGTCGGTGGAGAGCGTGATCGAGGGCAAGCCCGAGGTCGTACGGCTTTCGCTGACCGTGCTGCTCGCCGAGGGACACCTCCTCATCGAGGACGTCCCCGGCGTCGGCAAGACCATGCTGGCCAAGACCCTGGCCCGCTCCATCGACTGCTCGGTGCGCCGGATCCAGTTCACCCCCGACCTGCTCCCCTCGGACGTCACGGGCGTGTCGATCTTCGACCAGCAGCGCCGCGAGTTCGAGTTCAAGCCGGGCGCGATCTTCGCCCAGATCGTCATCGGCGACGAGATCAACCGCGCCTCGCCGAAGACCCAGTCCGCGCTTCTGGAGTCCATGGAGGAGCGCCAGGTCACCGTGGACGGCCAGACCTACGAGCTGCCCAGCCCGTTCATGGTCGTCGCCACCCAGAACCCCGTCGAGATGGAGGGCACCTACCCGCTGCCCGAGGCCCAGCGCGACCGGTTCATGGCCCGGGTCTCCATCGGCTACCCGAGCGCCGAGGCCGAGCTCCAGATGCTCGACGTCCACGGCTCGGCCTCCCCGCTCGACGACCTCCAGCCGGTCGCCCACGCCCACGACGTGACGAAGCTGATCGAGGCCGTCCGCGCGGTCCACGTCGCCGACGCCGTCCGCCGGTACGCGGTCGACATCGTCGCCGCCACCCGCACCCACCCCGACCTGCGGCTCGGCGCCTCCCCGCGGGCCACGCTCCACCTGCTGCGGGCCGCCAAGGCCTCCGCCGCGCTCAGCGGCCGCGAGTACGTCCTGCCCGACGACCTCCAGGCCCTCGCCGCCCCCGTCCTCGCCCACCGGCTGCTGCCGACGGCGCAGGCCCAGCTGAACCGGCGCACCGCCGAACAGGTCGTCCAGGACATCCTCCAGCGCACCCCCGTCCCGGCCGCGGCCCCGCCCGCCGGACCGCTCTACGGCCAGCAGCAGCCCGGCGCCCGGCGGCTGTGATGGGGGCCGCTCCCGGGCCCGACGGCCAGTGGGGCGAGGACGACCGGGGCGGTCTGCGGGCCGCCTTCGGCGGTCTCACCACCCGCGGCCGGTCCTTCCTCGCCGCCGGCGTGGCCGCCGCGGTCTGCGCGTACGTCCTCGGCCAGGCCGACCTGCTGCGCGTCGGACTGCTGCTCGCCGCCCTCCCGCTGATCTGCGTCCTCGTGCTGCACCGCACCCGTTACCGGGTCGCGGCCTCGCGCCGGCTCACCCCCCAGCGGGTGGCGGCGGGCACCGAGGCCCGGGTGCAGCTGCGCATGGAGAACGTCTCCAAGCTGCCCACCGGGCTGCTGATGCTCCAGGACCACGTGCCGTACATGCTCGGTCCCCGGCCCCGCTTCGTCCTCGACCGGGTCGAGGCCGGCGGGCGGCGCGAGGTGTCCTACCGGGTCCGCTCCGACCTGCGCGGCCGCTTCCCGCTCGGCCCCCTCCAGCTGCGGCTCAACGACCCCTTCGGGATGTGCGAGCTGACCCGCTCCTTCAGCGCGTACGACACCCTCACCGTCATCCCCCGGACCGTGCCCCTGCCCCCGGTGAAGCTCACCGGCGAGTCCTCCGGATTCGGCGACGGGCGCCAGCGCTCCCTCGCCCTCACCGGCGACGACGACGTCATCCCGCGCACCTACCGGCACGGCGACGACCTGCGCCGGGTCCACTGGCGCTCCACCGCCCGCTACGGCGAGCTGATGGTCCGCCGGGAGGAGCAGCCGCAGCGGGCCCGCTGCACCGTCCTCCTCGACACCCGCCGGGTCGCCTACCAGGGCTCCGGCCCCGACTCCGCCTTCGAGTGGGCGGTCTCCGGCGCCGCCTCCGCCCTGGTGCACATGCTGGAGCGCGGCTACGCGGTGCGGCTGCTCACCGACACCGGCAGCGTGGTGCCCGGCGAGGGCTCCGAGGGCTTCGCCGGCTCCTCCCAGGACGCGGCCGACTCCGCCGGCCTCCTCATGGACACTCTCGCGGTCGTCGACCACTCCGAGGGCGGCGGCTTCTCCCGCGCCTCCGACGTGCTGCGCGGCGGCAACGAAGGACTGCTCATCGCCTTCGTCGGCGACCTCGACGAGGAGCAGACCGCCCTCACCGCCCGGATGCGCGGCCGCAACGGCGCCGCCGTCGCGTTCGTCCTCGACTCCGGCACCTGGCTCACCGGCGGCGCCGTCACCGGTCCCGCCGAGGACCGGGTACGCCGGCTCCGCGAGGCGGGCTGGACCGCGCTCGCCGTACCGGCCGGCGCCCGGCTCGCCGACCTGTGGCAGCAGGCCGCCGGAACCCGCGCGGAATCCGCCGCCGACACCTACGGAGGCTGGTCATGAGCGGCCGCGCCCGGCTGACCCTCGCCTCCTGGGGCGCCACCCTGATGGCCTCCGGAGCCCTGCTCCCCCTGGTGAAGCCGGCCACCTGGATCTTCACCGCCGCCTTCGTCCTCGCCCTGGTCAGCGGGGTCGGCACGCTGGCCCGGCGGGTCCCGCTGGCCCGCCCGCTGACCCTCCTCGCGCAGACGGCCGTCGCCGTGCTCGCCCTGACCGTGATCTTCGCGCGCGAGCAGGCGATCCTCTGGCTGATCCCCGGCCCGCAGGTCCTCACCCACGCCGCCGACCTCTTCCGGGCCGGCGCCGACGACGTCAGCCGGTACGCGATCCCCGCCCCGGACACCGAGGGCATCCGGCTGATGCTGGTCGGCGGCGTCGTCGCGATAGGCCTCCTCGTCGACACCCTCGCGGTGACCTTCCGCCGGGCGGCCCCGGCCGGTCTGCCGCTGCTCGCCCTGTACTCGGTCGCGGCCGGACTCTCCGGCGGCGGCGCGGGCTGGCTCTGGTTCCTCCTCGCCGCCTCCGGCTATCTGCTGCTCCTCCTCGCCGAGAGCCGCGACCGGCTCGCCGCCTGGGGACGCGTCTTCGGCGGCGCCCAGCGCTCCGGCCGGCCCGGCTCCTCCGTCGCGGCCGGCGGCTCCGGCGTCTCCGCCCCCGCCCGCACCGGACGCCGCATCGGCGTCATGGCCATGGGCCTCGCCCTGGTGGTGCCGCTCGCCCTGCCCGGCCTCAGCGGCGGGCTGCTCGGCGGCGGCGAGGGAGCGGGGGGCCCCGGCGGCGGCAAGGGCGGCACGATCTCCGCCGTGAACCCGCTGGTGTCCCTCCAGGACAACCTGCGCCAGCCCGAGGACCGCGAGGTCCTGCGCTACCGCACCAACTCCCGCGACACCGGCGACCTCTACCTGCGGCTCGTCGCCCTCGACCAGTTCGACGGCACCTCGTGGAAGTCCTCGGTCCGCCCGATCGAGGACGTGCCCAAGCAGCTGCCCTGGCCGCAGGGGCTGGCCCAGGGCGTCAAGATCACCGAGGTGACCAGCAATTTCGTCGCCTCCCAGGGATACGTGCAGAAGTGGCTGCCGATGCCGTACCCGGCGGGCCGGGTCGACATCAGCGGACGCTGGCGCTACGAGCCCGCCGGACGGATGATCGTCGGCGACGACAAGCAGTCCACCCAGGGCGCCCGCTACCAGGTCACCAGCCTCGACGTGCAACCCACCGCCGACCAGCTGGCCGGCGCGGGAGCCGCCCCCGAGAAGCTCCGCGGCGAGTACACCAAGGTCCCCGACTCGCTCCCCGAGGACGTCCGTGCCACCGCCCTGAGGGTGACCAAGGGCGCCCGCAACGATTACGAGCGCGCCGTACGGCTCCAGGACTGGTTCGCCCGCGACGGCGGCTTCCGCTACGACGTCGACGTCGAGTCCGGCACCGGCGTCCAGGCCATCTCCCGCTTCCTCAAGGACAAGCAGGGCTTCTGCGTCCACTTCTCCTTCTCCATGGCGGCGATGGCCCGCTCCCTCGGCGTGCCCGCCCGGGTCGCCGTCGGCTTCACGCCCGGCACCACCCAGACGGACGGCTCCGTCTCGGTCGGCATCCGCGACGCCCACGCCTGGCCCGAGCTGTACTTCGAAGGGGTCGGCTGGACCCGCTTCGAGCCCACGCCCTCGCGCGGCAGCACCCCCTCCTACACCCGGGAGAACACGCCCTCCGGCGTGGCCACCGGCCCGGCGCAGCCCGAGCAGAGCGCCTCGGCCCAGCCGTCCGCCGCGCCGAGCGCCTCCGAGAGCTGCACCCCCCAGATGCGGCGGCTCGGTGACTGCGGCCCCGACGCCGCCGTCGGCGACATCGTCTCGGACGACTCCGGGACCGACCCGCTCGTCCTGGGCCTGATCTCCCTCGCCGTGCTCGCCGCGCTCGCCGTCCCGCTGCTCCCGCTGCTCTGGCGTACCCGCGTACGGGCCCGCCGGCTCGGCTCCGACGGCGGCCGCGGCCCCTCCGAGACCGCCGCGCGGACTCTCGCCGTCTGGCAGGAGATCACCGACACGGCCTGGGACCACGGCGTCGAACCCGACGAGTCCTCGACGCCCCGCAGGACCGCGGCCCGCATCGTCCGGCTGGGCGAGCTGCGCGGCGAGTCCGCCGACGCGGTCCACCGGGTCGCGCGGGCCGTGGAGGAGGTCCTCTACGCCCCCCGGCCCACCCCGGCCGCGGGTCTCGCCGACGAGGCCGGCCGGGTCCGCGCCGGATTCCACGCCGGCGCCGACCGCGCCACGCGGCTCCGCGCCCTCCTCGCGCCCCGCTCCGCGGTGCGCGTCCGCTGGGCCGTGTCCGCGTGGTGGTCCACCGTGGGCTCCCGCTGGGCCGAGCACCGCCACGCCCTCACCACCCGCCTCCGCCCCCGCCGCACCACCTGACCCCGGAGCGCTCGGGTCCGCCGCCTGCGCCTGCTCCGCGCCGGGGGGACCTGGCCCTGCTCCGTGCGGGCAATCGTTCCGCTGGCCCGGAACGGTTGCCCACGACGAGGTGGGCCCGGTCCCGGGCCAGGGGCGGGTGCTGCCACGGTGGAGTGGAGGCACGCGCCCGGCTCATGCCCGGGCCGGAGGGGAACGCGCGCGAGCCCCGCAGGGATCCGCGGGGCTCGGGGGCTAGGGGGGCGGGGCTGCCGCTCGGGGGGCCGTCAGTGGCCGCCGCCCTGCTGTTCGTCGCGGCGGCGCTGCCACCGGTCTTCGATGCGGTTCATCATGGAGCGTCGCTGCCGGGCCTGACGGCCTCCGGCTGCCATCCCGCCCCGGGTCTGCTGCTCACCCGGCTTGGGCGCTTTGCGCCATCCGGTGACGGCCAGGACCGCGCAGCCCAGCATGACGAGGAATCCCACCACGCTGATCCAGATCTGCTGTGCGACCATTCCGGCCATGAGGAGCGCGATACCCACCAGGAAGCCGGCGACTGCTTGGTAGACCCGTCGTCGGGTGTACGTACGCAGTC
The DNA here is from genome assembly GCF_055584185.1 of Streptomyces sp. NPDC104202. Classification (NCBI taxonomy): domain Bacteria; kingdom Bacillati; phylum Actinomycetota; class Actinomycetes; order Kitasatosporales; family Streptomycetaceae; genus Streptomyces; species Streptomyces sp. NPDC104202. Next base: position 33,467 of record NZ_JBVJMN010000070.1, read on the forward strand.
CGCTTCCCTCGAGCGCTGTCGCGAACTTGGGATCTTCGGCGTACAGCGCTCGCTCCATCTGCTCGAGCATTCGCTGCTCGTGCTCCGAGAGCGGCACGGAGTCCTCCTAGTCGTCGGTCGCGGGGGCGACCGGTTTGCGGCCCTTTCAGGATAGGCAGGGAATCGCCCCCGTGAAACCCGCCCACAATGCCGAATAGCCAATCCGGGCCGCCATGCGGATCGGTTGCTGAGGCGTTGATTCCCCAGCCCCTCGTCCGTCATGCCGGATGGTGTCCCCCGATCATACGGGGCGGAACCGCTCACCGGGCGGGCTGTGGCGTACTCCATGAGGTGCCACGGCCCGCACCGCCGAACGGGTGGCCGTCCTGTTCAGGCGCGCTTCTCGCCCAGGAGGTGCAGCTGGGTGGCGATGGCCTGGAAGGAGGGCAGCTCGGCCGCGGCCGCCTCCAGCTTGAGGAGGGCCTCCGCGGCGCCGGGCTCGGTGTCGACGAGGGCGCCGGGGACGAGGTCGGCGAAGACGCGGACGCCGTGGACGGCGCCGACGCGGAGTCCGGCCTCGTCGGCCAGCTCGGCGAGCTGCTCGGCGCTGAAGCGGCGGGGGACGGGGTCGCCGGTGCCCCAGCGGCCCGCGGGGTCGGAGAGGGCGTGCCGGGCCTCGGTGAAGTGTCCGGCGAGGGCGCGGGCGAGGACGGCGCCGCCGAGTCCGGCGGCGAGGAGGCTGAGGCTGCCGGAGGGGCGGAGCGCGGCGGCCGCGTTCCGCACGCCTTCGGCCGGGTCGTCGACGTACTCCAGGACGCCGTGGCAGAGCACGGCGTCGAAGCCCTCGCGTCCGACCACGTCGAAGAGGCCGCGGATGTCGCCCTGGACGCCGGTGACGAGGTCGGCGACCCCGGCTTCGGCGGCCCGCCGCTCCAGCGCGAAGAGCGCGTTGGGGCTGGGGTCGACGACGGTGACGCGGTGGCCGAGGCGGGCCACCGGCACCGCGAAGTTGCCGGAGCCGCCGCCCGTGTCGAGGACGTCGAGGCTGTCCTTCCCGGTGGCCTCGATCCGGCGGTCGAGGGCGTCTTTGAGGACGTCCCAGACGACGGCGGTACGCAGGGAGGCGCGCGACGGGCGCGACGACGCCTCTCGACCGAAGACAGGGGAAGGGTCCGGCACGGCTGTTGACTCCTCGGTGACGGGTACGGACGCTCCCCACCCTATGGCCTCGGTCCCGCCTTTCGGATCATCCTCCGGACTCACCGGTCACGGGCCGGCGGGGCCGGACCGGCTGGAGGACGAGCAGCCGCTCGACCAGGCGCAGGAAGAGCGCCGCGTCCCTGAGGAGGTCGTCGGCCTCGCGCCGGGTGGCGGCGCTCGCGATGCCGGCCTCGGCGCGGGCCCGGCGGGGTGCTCCGGCGGCGAAGAGGGCGCTCCACTCGGTCAGCTCGGGGGCCAGTTCGGCGAGGAGCTCCCAGGCGCTCCGTATCCGCTGCCGCCGGCGGGGGCCGCTCTCGGGCCGGGCGCGGGCGGCGAGGACGGCGGCCGCGGCGCGGAGGGCGGCGAGGTGGGCGGCGGCGTACCGCTCGTGGGGGCGGTCGAGGGAGGCGGCCTCGACGAGGCCGGCGCGGGCCTTGGCGAGGAGGTCGAGGGCGGCGGGAGGGGCGGCGGAGCGGCGCGGGACGGGGTGGATGTCGGACGCGGGTCCGGACAGCGCGGGGGCGGGACGGCCTGCGGGGTGGCGCCGGGGCGCGGCGGATGCGGAAGGGCTGGCCATGACGAACCTCCTGTCGTCGCGTGACGGCTCTGTGGCCGTATGTGTTCATCGTGCCCGCCCCCACTGACAATCACGCTGACCTGCGGTTTTGCCTGGAGGCTCACTCGGGGGTAACTTTTAAACTGACTGGTCAGTTTAAAAATGGGGAATGGGGGGTGAGTCCGTGGGCACGGAAGCCGAGGAGCACGCGCACGGCGCCGCCGTCGTCGCGGACGGCTTCGGACTGAAGGGGCCGCGCGGCTGGGTCTTCCGGGAGGTGTCCTTCCGGGCCGGCCCGGGGGCGCTGGTGGCGATCGAGGGGCCGTCCGGATCGGGCCGCACCTGTCTGCTGCTCGCCCTCACCGGCCGGATGAAGTCCCACGAGGGCGGCGCCGAGGTCGGCGGTCTCCCGCTGCCCCGGAAGATGTCCGCCGTGCGCCGGATCAGCGGGCTCGGACAGGTCCCCGGCGTCAGCGAGCTCGACCCGGCCTTCACGGTCGCCGAGCACCTGCGCGAGCGTGCCCTGCTCCAGCGCCGCTTCGACGGCTCCGTGCGGGCCCTCCTGCGGCGGCCCGCCGAGCGGGCGGCGACGTCCCGCGCCAGGATCGAGGAGGCCGTGGCGGCCGCGGGGCTCGACCTCGACGCCCTGCCGAAGGGCGAGCGGACCTCCGTGCGCGACCTGGAGCGGCTGGAGGCCCTGCGGCTGTCGATCGCGCTGGCCCTGATCGGCCGCCCCCGGCTGCTGGCCGTCGACGACACCGACCTGAAGCTCTCGGACGCCGACCGCGCCGAGGCGTGGGCGCTGCTGCGCTCCGTCGCCGCGTCCGGGACGACCGTCCTCGCCGTGTGCAGCGAGGCCCCCGCCGACGCCCTGCGCCTCACCACGCGCGCGGGCGGCGCGCAGCACCCCGAGACCCCCGAGACCCCCGAGGCCGACGGAGCCGACGGAGCCGACGAGGCCGAGGGGGCGGCCGGGGCCGACGGCACGGCCGGGACCGAGAGGGCCTCCGGCACCGCCGGGACCACCGGCGAGGAAACCTCCGGAACCACCGGGACCGCCGCCGCGCCGGACACCGCGCCCGACGCCGAAAAGGCTGCCGGCCCGGAGGCCGCCGGGGCCGGGGCGGCCGGCGACACCACCACCGCATCCACGACCGAGGAGGGGGCGGCCGATGCGCTCGCCGAAACTGGCCGCGCTTGAGCTGAAGCGCTTCGGCAGGGGAAAGCTGCCGCGCGCCGCGCTCGTCGCGATCCTGCTGCTGCCGCTGCTCTACGGCGCCCTGTACCTGTACTCGTTCTGGGACCCGTACAGCAGGCTCGACAAGATCCCCGTCGCCCTGGTGAACGAGGACCGGGGGGCCACCGCGGGCGGCAAGCCGATCCACGCGGGTGACGACCTCACCGAGGGGCTCCTGAAGAGCAACACGTTCGCGTGGCACCGGGTGAGCGACGCCGAGGCACGCGAGGGCGTGGAGAACGGGACGTACTACCTGTCCCTGACCATGCCCGCCGACTTCAGCGCCCGGATCGCCTCCAGCTCCGGGGACTCCCCCGAGACCGGGGCGCTGCGGGTGCGGACGAACGACGCCAACAACTACATCGTCGGGCAGATCTCCCGGACGGTCTTCTCCGAGGTCCGCACGGCGGCCTCGACCAAGTCGTCGCGGACGTTCCTCGACAAGATCTTCATCTCGTTCTCCGACATCCACGACGCCACCGCGAAGGCCGCGAAGGGCGCCGACGACCTCAAGCAGGGCGCGGACAAGGCCAAGAAGGGCTCGAAGGAACTGGCCGACGGGCTGAAGACGGCCAAGAACGGCAGCGGCGACCTGGCGGCCGGCCTGAAGAAGCTCGACAAGGGCGCCAAGGACCTGGAGAGCGGTTCGCGGAAGGTCGCGAACGGCACGCAGACCCTCGCCGACAAGGTGAACGGGACCGCCGACAAGGTCCGCCCCTACCTGGCGAACAACGGCAAGTCGATCCGGGACACCGCCCGGCTGGTCTCCGACTCCGCGACGGCGGTCCGGCACAACCTGGACGACCTGGTCCGGCGCGCGCCGCTGGTCCGTTCCGCCGCCCACAAGGCGGACGACGGCCTGGCCAAGCTCCACCGCGAGGCGTGCGTGGTCGACCCGGCACCCGACGCCAAGGTGTGCGAGGTGCTCAAGGAGGCGTCGGTCACCGCCGACGACGTGGCCACGATCGCCGACGACGTGCACGAGCTGACCAAGGGCCAGACGGCCGACCTGAAGACGCTGGACGCGCGCCTGGCCAAGCTCACCCGCCAGGCAGACGAGCTGGCGGCCCGCGCGCCGCACCTCGACGAGGACGTCGAGGGCGCCATCAGGAAGATCAACGAGCTCAACGCGGGCGCGAAGAAGGTCGCCGCGGGGGCGGACCGGCTGCACACGGGCATCACCGAGGCCAAGGCCGGCTCCGTCAGCCTGGACAGCGGCGTCGGCCGGCTGAAGAAGGGCGCGGGCGCGCTCGACGGCGGCCTGTTCAAGCTGGCGGACGGCTCGGGCAAGCTGGCCGGCGGCCTGCACGACGGGGTGGGGCAGATCCCGGACTACGACAAGCAGGACCGCGACCGGCGGACGGAGGTCATGGCCGACCCGGTGCAGCTGGCCTCGCAGTCGCTGCACAAGGCGCCCAACTACGGCACCGGCTTCGCCCCGTACTTCATCCCGCTCTCCCTCTGGGTCGGCGCGATGGTGGCCTACATGATCATCCAGCCGCTGAACCGGCGGGCGCTCGCCGCCGGCGGCTCCGCCTGGCGGATCGCGCTGGCGGGCTGGCTGCCGGTGGCGGCGATCGGCGTCCTGCAGGTCGCGGCCCTGATGTCGGTCCTGCACTGGGGCCTCGGCCTCCAGATGGCCAGGGCCGCCGGGACGGTCGGCTTCCTCGCACTGGTCACCTGCTGCTTCGCCGCGATCATCCAGTGGCTCAACGCCCGCTTCGGCGCGGCCGGCCGCATCCTGGTCCTCGCGGTCCTGATGCTCCAGCTGACCTCGGCGGGCGGCACCTACCCCGTCCAGACCAGCCCGGGCTTCTTCAACGCCGTGCACCCGTTCCTGCCGATGAGCTACGTGGTCGAGGCGCTGCGCCGGCTGATCACGGGCGGCGGGATCGGCCCCGTGTGGCAGGCCTGCGCGGTCCTGACCGCGTTCACCCTGGGGGCGCTGGCCCTGACCGCCGTCTCGGCCCGCAAGCGGCAGGTCTGGACGCTGGACCGGCTCCACCCCGAACTGACCCTGTGAGACGGGGCCGGTGACACCCGTGACACCTGTGAGAATCGACCCCATGGACAGCAGCAGCACCCGACGCCAGGCCACGCGCGCGAAGCTCTACGAGGCAGCCGTCACCCTCATCGCGGAGCAGGGCTTCTCGGCGACGACGGTGGACGAGATCGCCGAGCGGGCCGGCGTGGCCAAGGGCACGGTCTACTACAACTTCAAGAGCAAGACCGAGCTCTTCGAGGAGCTGCTGCGCCACGGGGTGTCGCTGCTCACCGCCTCCCTGCGCGCGGCGGCCGAGGAGACCGCCGAGCGCGGGGGCAGCCGGATCGACGCGCTCGACGCGATGATCCGGGCGGGCCTGGTCTTCATCGACCGCTATCCGGCCTTCACCCAGCTGTACGTGGCCGAGCTGTGGCGCACCAACCGGGCCTGGAACTCGACCCTCCTGGTGGTCCGCCAGGAGGCCGTCGCGGTGGTCGAGGGGGTGATGCGGGAGGGGGTCGCGGCCGGCGAGCTGAGCGAGGAGATCGACGTGCAGCTCACGGCGGCGGCGCTGGTCGGCATGGTGCTGGTGGCCGCGCTGGACTGGCAGGCCTTCCAGAGCGAGCGGTCGCTCGACGACGTGCACGCGGCGCTCTCCCGGCTGCTGCACGGGCGCGTCGGCGGCCGCTGACGGCACCCGGCACGCGCGCGGGGCGCGGGTGACGCACGACGGAAAGGCCGGTGGGGGGGGGGGGGGGGGGGGGGGAGAGCCGACCCCCCCCCCCCCCCCCCCCCCCCCCCCCCCCCCCCACAACCCCAACCCCCCCCCCCCCCCCCCCGGCCCCCTCGCCCCTTTCCGCAGGTGGGCGGGGCGGGAAGGCGGGCGGATAGCGGAGCGA
>NZ_JBVJMN010000071.1:0-39052 GCF_055584185.1 Streptomyces sp. NPDC104202
CCCCCCCCCCCCCCCCCCCCCCCCCCCCCCCCCCCCCCCCCCCCCCCCCCCCCCCCCCCCCCCCCCCCCCCCCCCCCCCCCCCCCCCCCCCGCCCCGCCCCACAGGGTGATCCGCGTCACACGCACCCCACCCCGTGACCCCCGCCCGACCCCGGACCGCATCCGCGCCCGGGGTCGTCGCACGTCCGGGCCCCGTTCCCACCCCTACCGCCCGGTACGCGCCCCCGCCCGACCCCCACCGCGCCCCCGCCCCCGCCCCACCGGTTTCCGCCCGGGGCTGGCGGTCAGGCAAGATGGGGTGTATCTGCCCACTCACTCTTTGCCGGACGGTTTCTCTTGGCTGAGTACATCTACACGATGCGCAAGGCGCGCAAGGCGCACGGCGACAAGGTCATCCTCGATGACGTGACGCTGAGCTTCCTGCCGGGCGCGAAGATCGGTGTGGTCGGCCCGAACGGTGCCGGTAAGTCCACCGTTCTGAAGATCATGGCGGGCCTGGAGCAGCCGTCGAACGGCGACGCGTTCCTGTCGCCCGGGTTCTCCGTCGGCATCCTGATGCAGGAGCCGAAGCTCGACGAGACGAAGACCGTCCTGGAGAACGTCCAGATGGGCGCCGCCGAGATCATGGGGAAGCTGAAGCGCTTCAACGAGGTCGCGGAGCTCATGGCGACCGACTACTCGGACGCCCTCATGGACGAGATGGGCAAGCTCCAGGAGGACCTGGACCACGCCAACGCCTGGGACCTCGACACCCAGCTGGAGCAGGCCATGGACGCCCTGGGCTGCCCGCCCGGCGACTGGCCGGTCAACAACCTCTCCGGTGGCGAGAAGCGCCGTGTCGCGCTCTGCGCGCTCCTCCTGGAGGCCCCCGACCTGCTGCTCCTCGACGAGCCCACCAACCACCTCGACGCCGAGTCGGTGAACTGGCTGGAGCAGCACCTGGCCCAGTACAAGGGCACCGTCGTGGCCATCACCCACGACCGGTACTTCCTCGACAACGTCGCCGAGTGGATCCTGGAGCTCGACCGCGGTCGCGCCCACCCCTACGAGGGCAACTACTCGACCTACCTGACGAAGAAGTCCGAGCGCCTCAAGGTCGAGGGCCAGAAGGACGCCAAGCGCGCGAAGCGGCTCAAGGAAGAGCTGGAGTGGGTGCGGTCGAACGCCAAGGGGCGCCAGGCCAAGTCCAAGGCCCGTCTCGCCCGCTACGAGGAGATGGCGGCCGAGGCCGACAAGATGCGGAAGCTGGACTTCGAGGAGATCCAGATCCCGCCGGGCCCGCGTCTGGGCTCGATCGTCGTCGAGGTCGAGAACCTCTCCAAGGCGTTCGGCGACAAGGTCCTCATCGACGACCTGTCCTTCACGCTGCCGCGCAACGGCATCGTCGGCGTCATCGGCCCGAACGGCGCCGGCAAGACCACGCTCTTCAAGATGCTCCAGGGTCTGGAGACCCCGGACTCCGGCTCGGTCAAGGTCGGCGAGACCGTCAAGATCTCGTACGTCGACCAGAGCCGCGCCAACATCGACCCGAAGAAGACGCTGTGGGCCGTCGTCTCCGACGAGCTCGACTACATCAACGTCGGCCACGTCGAGATGCCCTCCCGCGCCTACGTCTCCGCGTTCGGCTTCAAGGGCCCGGACCAGCAGAAGCCGGCCGGCGTGCTCTCCGGCGGTGAGCGCAACCGCCTGAACCTCGCGCTCACCCTCAAGCAGGGCGGCAACCTGCTGCTCCTCGACGAGCCGACCAACGACCTCGACGTCGAGACCCTGTCCTCGCTGGAGAACGCCCTGCTGGAGTTCCCGGGCGCGGCCGTGGTCATCTCCCACGACCGCTGGTTCCTGGACCGGGTGGCCACCCACATCCTCGCGTACGAGGGCGAGTCGAAGTGGTTCTGGTTCGAGGGCAACTTCGAGTCCTACGAGAAGAACAAGATCGAGCGCCTCGGTGCGGACGCGGCCCGCCCGCACCGCGCCACGTACAAGAAGCTGACCCGAGGCTGAGCGTGCGTCACATCTACAGCTGTCCCCTGCGCTGGTCGGACATGGATGCCTTCGGGCACGTCAACAACGTCGTCTTCCTGCGGTACCTGGAAGAGGCGCGGATCGACTTCATGTTCCGGCTGGCGCCGGGGGACGGTTCCCCCTCGTTCTCCGGCGGGTCCGTCGTGGCCCGGCACGAGATCGACTACGTGCGGCCGCTGGTCCACCGGCACGAGCCGGTGACCATCGAGTCGTGGGTGACGAAGATAGGCGCGGCGTCGCTGACGATCGCGTACGAGATCAAGGACCCGGACGTCACCTACGTCCGGGCGGCCACGGTCGTCGTCCCCTTCGACCTGGAGGCGCAGCGCCCGCGGCGGATCACCGCCGAGGAGCGCAGCTTCCTGCAGGAGTACGTGGACGACGGGATGACCGCCGCCGCATGACCGTCCTCGCCCCGCTGCACTTCGCCGACGCCAGGGAGGCGGCGGCCCTCGCCGCCTTCCTGACCCGGCTGGTCCGGTACGACCGGGCCGCCGCCGTCCGCCTCCAGGCGGGCGGCGGAGCGCTGGCCGTCTTCGGACGGCCGCCGTCCTTCGAGGTCCTCGCGATCCGCACGGCGCTCCTCGTCGACGCCGTGGACCTCGACGTCACCGTCTCGGCCGGCGAACTCCTCGAAGGCATCGAGGAGTCGTCCGGCAAGGCGGTCGTCCCGGACACGGTGACCGGACCGCCCTGGACGGGCGTCCTGCCGCCGCGCACCGGCTGGCGGCCCGTCGAAGGACTGCCCGGCGGCGCGGAGATGCGGGGCGCGGTCGCCGCGGCCGTCGCCGAGTTCCGGGCACGGGACGCGGAGCTGCCCGAGGAGCGGCGCACCACGGCCGAGCGCGACCGGATCGGCCGGGACATCTGGTCCCGGACCCTCGGCGCCACCGGCCTGCCGCTGCGGGCCGTGCACGCCGCCCAGTCGCTGGGCTTCCTGCCGCCCGCCGCCGCGGGGACGCCCGTGGCGCTCCTCGCGTCGGGTCCGTGGCTCCGGCTGCGCACCCCCTACGGCTCGATCGCCCTGCGCACCTCCCCGGGCTCGCTGATCTCCCTGAGCGTCACGCCGGCCGCGTCCGCCGGATGATCGAGGTCGACGGCCCCCTCACCGGGGACGAGCTCAACGCCCTGTTCCGGGCCGCCTGGCCCGGGCACCGGGACACCGACTTCGGCCCCGTCCTCGCCCGCAGCCTGCTCCGCGTCACCGCCCGCCGGGACGGGCGGCTCGTCGGGTACGTGAACGTCGTCGGCGACGGCGGTGTGCACGCCTTCCTCCTCGACACCACCGTCCACCCGGACGAACGCCGCCGGGGACTGGGCGTCGCCCTCGTCCGGGCCGCGGCCGCGGCGGCCCGCGCGCACGGCGCGCACTGGCTGCACGTGGACCACGAGCCCGGTCTCGCCGCGTTCCACGAGCGCTGCGGCTTCCGGCCCACCGCCGCCGGGCTCATCGACCTGACGGCCTGAGCCGCCCCGGCGTCCCGCCCCGGCCCGCCGGGACGGACCTCCGGGACGTGCCCCTCACCGCTCCCCGCGGCCCTCGCGGGCGATCGCGGCCACCGAGAGCACGGCCGAGAGCGTGAGCAGCGAGGCGGGGACGACCGGGGAGCCGTGGGCCTTGTTCTGCCGTTCGAGCACGGGGTCCATGCGGCGGGCGGGGTCGTAGGCGATGCGGACCGCGCCGCCCGGCTCGGCGATCCGCTCCTCGGCGGAGAACGCGGTGGGGTAGCCGCCCGAGCAGCTCAGCGTGTGGTGGAAGAGGGTCTTGGCGGCCGGCGCTCCCTCGCCGAAGGTGGGGTGGTGGGTCACCCTGACCTTCCCGACGACGACGCAGTCGGCGACCGCGCCGCGGACGGCGTCGTCCCGCGCCTCCACCCAGACCGCCGTCAGGCCCGCCAGGATCAGGACGGCCGCGGCGATGCTCCCGCCCTCGCGGTAGAGCGCGTCGTGCGCCAGGAGCGCGACGGCGGCCAGCGCGAGGCCGCCGCCGACCGCGAGGGCGGTCGGCAGTCCGTACGGGCCGCGCAGGCTCCAGGCGGCCCACCGCCACAGCAGCACTCCGGCGACGGCGGGCACGAGCAGCGCCCCGGCGTACGGCACGGCCTTGCGCATCGGGCACCCCCTGGACGACGTCGGCGGCCGGTTCCGTGGGCGGGGACGCCCGGGGCGGGGGGCCCGGTTGCACCGGGCCGCGCGGAACCGCGTACGGCTCAGTGCCCGGCGTCGTCCGGCCACACCCCGATGTGGTCCTGCTCCAGTTCGAGGGCGACGCGGTGCTCCATGCCGAGGGCGGTGGTGTACTCGGCGGGCAGCTGGAGGCGGCCGGCGCGGTCGAGCATCGCGTACTCCCGGGCGACCAGGGACTCCTGGCCCAGCTCGTCGACCTCGGTGCGGCGCAGGACCTCGGAGGAGGTGCGGCCGTCGCGGATGGCGACGGTGCGGCGGACCTCGGAGGCGACGGCCTGGTCGTGGGTCACGATGACGATGGTGGTGCCCAGCTCCTCGTTGGCGCGGCGGAAGGCCGCGAAGACCTGCTCGCCGGTGGCGGAGTCCAGTTCGCCGGTCGGCTCGTCGGCGAGGAGCACGGCCGGGTTGTTGGCGAGGGCGACCGCGATCGCCACCCGCTGCTGCTGGCCGCCGGACAGCTGGTGCGGGCGCCGGTCCCGGGCCTCGGCGATGCCCAGCATGGACAGGAGCTCCTCGGCCCGCTCGGCCTTCTTCTTCGACCGGCCGCGCAACTGCATCGGCAGGGCCACGTTCTGGGCGGCCGTCAGATAGGGCAGGAGGTTGCGGGCGGTCTGCTGCCAGACGAAGCCGACGACCTCGCGGCGGTAGCGCAGCCGCGCCTTGCCGTCCATCGCGAGCAGGTCGCTGCCCGCGACCCGGGCCGCGCCGGCGGTCGGCACGTCCAGGCCGGCCAGGATGTTCATCAGGGTCGACTTGCCGGAGCCGGAGGCGCCGACGAGGGCCATCAGCTCGCCCTCCTTCACGAGGAGGTCGAGTCCCTGGAGCGCCTGCACCTCCACGCCGTCGGTGGTGAAGATCCGGACGAGCCGGTCGCAGGCGATGAGGGCGTCGTGCCCGTACGAGGGGCGGTCGCGCCGGGCGGTGGCCCGCCGCTCCAGTTCCTCCAGGGTGGTGTCCGAAGCGGCGGTCGAGAGGGTCGTCCCGGTCTGCGTCATCGTGCGTCTCCTGCCCTGAGTTCCTTGATCGAGCCCCTGCGTCCCGCCCACCACGCCTGCCCCGCCGCCGCCAGCCCCGTGAGGAGGACGACGCCCAGCGCGGGCAGGAGCAGGGACCACGGGTCCGCCCGCAGCGGGGCGCTGTCCAGCGGGGCGAAGCCCGGTGCCACCGCGAGCGCCAGCCGGAAGAGGTCGATGCCCGGGGCGAGCAGCGGGACCGTCGCCCAGCCCACGAGGGTGCCGCCGACGGCCGCGAGGAGCGCCTGCGGCAGGGCCTCCAGACCGAGCAGTCGCCGGCCCTGACCGCGGGTCAGGCCCATGGTCCGGAGCCGGGCGAGGAGCCTGGTCCGTTCCGGCGCGCTCTGCATGAGGGAGAGCAGCACCGCCACCATCGCGTAGCCGGCGCCCGCGCCGATCGCGCCGAGGTAGATGCCCTCGGCGCCCGACTGGAGCGGGGAGTCCACGTAGGCGGCCCGCTGTTCGGCGCGCAGGGTCACCGCGAGGGCGCCGCCCGAGCCCTTCACGGCGGCCCGCAGCGCGGCGCCGTCGGGCGTCCCGGTGACGAGGAGCGCGGTGGGCGCCGGGTGGGTGAGGTCGGCGGCGTTGACGAGGAGGAAGTCGGCGTCGGAGAGGGCCGGGGTGGTCGTGCGGACGGCGACCACCTTGACCCGGAACACACCGGCGGCGGACACGATCTCCAGCGGCGCGGAGCCGAGCCGTTCGGCGACCGCCGGGGAGGCGATGGCCGGCAGGACCCGCTCGGTGTCCGCGACGGCGCCGGGGCCGCCCCGCCCGGTGGAGGCCAGGAGCGGGGCCGGGAACGCGCCGAAGCCGGTCCGGTCCGCGAGCCGCGCGTACGAGGCGGGTTCGACGCCGACGAGCGGGGCGCTCATCGGCAGGGCGGTGGTGCCCTGGGAGGACGGCAGCGACACCCCGTACTCGACCTGCACCGGGGCGAGGTCCCGGACGCCCCCCGTGCCGCGGACGGTCTCCGTGAGTCCGGCGGGGAGCGGGGTCCACTCCACGGAGCCGCCGATCCGGGCGTCCGCGCCGGTGGTCAGGAGCGCGGCCCGGTCGCGGGCGGCGGCGACGCCGGAAAGGACGGAGCCGCCGAAGGCCGCCGTGGTGAGCGCGAGGACCAGGGCGAGCAGCGGGAGCGTGCCCGTCGAGGAGGAGCGGCCGGCGCGGGCCAGGGCCAGGGGTCCGACCGCCCCGCGCAGCCGGCGGGCCGGGCGGGCCGCCCAGCGCAGCGGCAGCGGGTAGATCCGTACGAGCAGCATGGCGGCGATCAGGCCGACGAGCACGGGGGCGGCGCTCACCAGGTGGTCGCCGGCGTCGGCGGTGCCGCGCAGCCGCAGCGAGGCGACGGCGCCCACGGCCAGGACGAGGGCGGTGAGTTCGAGGACGGTGCGGCGCCGGGAGGGGCGGGCGGTGAGCAGGTCGTCGCGGCCGCCGTGCAGCCGCGGGGTGCGGTGGACGACGACCGCCCGCAGGGGCAGGACGAGCACCGCGACGAGGGCGACGGCCGCGGCGGCCAGCAGGGACGGCGCGAGCGGGACGCCGCCGGTCGCGTCGCCGGCCGGGCCGCGCACGGTGGCCACCGCGAGGGCGAGCGCGAGCGCCGCGGCCGGCAGGGCGACCGCCGAGGTCTCGCCGAGCAGCCGCAGCCCGATGCCGGTGAGGGAGGCGCCGCGGGAGCGGATCAGGGCCAGCTCGCTGTCCCGGCGGGCGACGAAGAGGCCGCCGGTCATGGCGAGGACGACGGCCGCGACGGCGCCGACGCCGAACACGGCGACGGCCACGACGGGGTCGATCGCGTCGCGCATCGAGCGGTAGGAGTCGACGAGGGCGTCGAGGTCGGTGGTGAGGGCGCCGGTGGGGCCGACGACCCGGCGCATCTTCACCAGGTCGGGTCCGCCGGAGGCGGAGTCGAGGGCGGCCGTGAGCCGGTCGACGTCCCGTCCGGAGAGGTGGTCGGAGGTGGGCACGAACCGGAAGAAGACCTCCGGCTCGCCGGTGGTGGAGAGGATCGCGGGCGCCGACTCGGGCGACAGGAGCAGGGCGCCCTGCCAGTAGTACTTCACCTCGTCGCCGACGATCGGGGCCAGCGCGGGGGTGCGCAGCAGCGGTTCCACGGCCCAGTACGCGGTGGCGGGGCCGCGCGGCGCGACGACGCCGGTGACGGTCACGGCGATCGGTTCGGCGCTGACCCGGCCGGGGACGTGGACCACGGAGCCGGGCCCCAGACGCAGGGCGGCGGCGGTCGCGGCGGTGACGACGGCCTCGGGGCGGCGGGCGGTGCCCGCGGGGAGCCGGCCCTGCCGGAGCGTCGTGTGCCCGGCCAGCTCGGACGGCGAGGAGAGGACGAACTCGGGGGAGATCCCGTCGGGCCGCGGCAGCCAGGGGTCGATGCCCTCCACCCGCTTGACGGTGCGGACGCCGTGCACGGTCTGGCGCGGGTCGGTGCGCAGGGGGTCGGGCAGCAGGCCGCCGACCTGCTCGCGCTGCCGCTGGAGCACCGAGGGGGCCAGGCCCGCCTCGCGCTGGGGCAGGCTCGGCCCCAGACCGGGCGCCTCGGCGGTCAGTTCGAGGACGCTGCTGCGGGGCGCGGCGGCCCGGATGTCGTGGCGCAGCCCCTCCGTCTCGTACGCGTCGACGGCCCGCGGCAGCGCCGCCGCGAGGTACGCGGTGACGAGGACGAGGAGGGCGAGCGAGGCGGCGGCCCAGGGCGCGGTCCGCAGCCGGGTCCGCACCCAGGGCGCCACCGCGCGGGCGGGCTTGTCGGACCGGGACGGGGACATGTCGGGTGCCTTCCTGCGTGCGGCGGGGGTGTCGGTGCCGGCGGGGTCCGTGCCGGGGGAGGACGCGGGGTGCCCGCGGTCCGCGGTGGACATCAGTGGTCCCCCTGGTGGCGCAGGGTCACGACCGGGTCGGTGCGGCGCAGCGCGATCGCGGCGACGATGGCCAGCGGGAGGGTGGCGACCCCGGCGAGGAGCAGGGCGACCTGGCCGAGGGGCAGTTCGACGAGGACGGCGGGGACGGGGCGGGCGGCCTGGCCGGTGAGGACGACGAGCGGGACGACCGCGCGGGCGAGGACGGTGCCGAGCCCGATGCCGACGAGCAGCCCGATGCCGATGAGGACGCCCTGTTCGGCGGCGATGAGCCGGGCGAGCCGGCGGCGCGGGGTGCCGAGGGCCTGGAGGACGCCGAACTCGGCGGAGCGTTCCCGCAGCGCGCCCGCCGAGCCGACCGCGAAGCCGACGGCGGCGAGCGCGGCGGCCGCCGCCGCCACGGCCATGAGGGCGGCGTTGGGACCGGCGCCGAGCGGGTCGCCGAGGAGGTCGGCGGCGGTTTCGTCCCGGACGAGGACCTGGGCGGGGTCGGCGTTGGGGCGGGCGCGCAGGGCCGCGGCGACGTCGTCCGCGCGGCCGGGGGCGACGGTGAGCCACCACTCGGTGGCCGGCACGGTCGCGGTGCGGTCGGATCCGCCGGACAGGAAGCGGTTCACCGAGGCCAGGTCGACGAGGATCGCGCCGCCGTCCTCGGGGGTGGCGACGGGGGCGGTGGCGGAGGCCGCCCGGGCGCCGGGTCCGGTGGTCGGGAGCTCCGCGACGACCCGGGTGACGGCGACGACGACGCGCCGGCCGTCGAGGGCGACCTCGATCCGGTCGCCGGCCTTGGCACCGGTCGCCGTCATGAACGCCTCGGTGGCCACGGCGGGCAGGTACGTCGGCGGCTTGGGGCCCGGGGCGTCGGCCCGCAGCGTGAACTGCTCGGTCTCCCAGGCGCCGGACGCGACGTCGGCGCCGGCCACGACGAAGGAGAGGGAGTACGGGGCCGGCCGGCCGCCGGGTCCCGCGGTGCCCGCGGTGCCGCTCGCGGGTCCGGCGCCTGCGGGGTCGCCGTACTCGGTCTGCTCGAACGCGGAGGTCCAGGAGGCGAGGACCCCGGCGGGGGCGTGGACCCGCTCGGTGCCGTCGGCGCGGACGGCGGTGAAGCGCTCGACGGTGAGGGTCTGCGTGTGCCGGGCGCCGTCGGCGATCTGGCCGGCGACCTCCAGGCCGGTGAGGGTCAGCAGGCCGCCGGAGCCGCGGCTGCCGTCGGTGCCGGGTCCCGCGGTGAGCGTGCCGAGGTCGGCGGTCAGCCGGTGGGGGCGGGAGTCGGACGGCAGCGTGCCCAGGAGCTGGCGGAACGGGATGCCGCTCGGGTCCTCGAAGACGGCGGTGACACGGGTCGCGGGGGTGCCGGCCGGCGCGCCGGTCCGCAGGTCGACGGCGAGCGTCCGGGTGCCGGCGGGCAGCGCGAGACCGGGCCGGGCGACGGCCTTGGGGGCGAGTGGGGCGAGCAGCGAGGGGGCCGGGCCGCCGGCGAGGTCGGGGCGCAGCCGCAGGCCGCCGGCGTTGCGGGTGTCCACGGCCAGGACGGTCGCGGTCTTCCCGGCCGCGTCCATGGTGGCCCGGTACACCGGGGCGACGGCGGTGACGCCGGGGACGGCGCCCAGCCGTTCGGTCTCCGTCGGCTCGCCGGGCCCGGTGCCCAGGACGCGGATGTCGGCGCCGGTGCGGAAGTCGGCCTGGTCGCGCTGCGAGCGTTCCCACGAGCCGCTCTGCCCGATGGCGAGCATGCCCATCGCCACGGCGAGGACGAGGAGGAGGACGGGGCCGGCGCCGCGCAGCGGCCGGCGGCTGAACTGCCAGCCGGCGAGCGCGGCGGTCAGCCCGCGGCCGCCCGCGGCGCGCCGCTCGGCGAGCTTCGCGGCGGGCGGCAGCAGGCGCAGCGTCAGGACGGTTCCGGCGAGCAGCGCGAGGGCGGGCGCGGCGACGAGCACGGGGTCGATGGAGCCGCCGCCGGCCTCGTCGGCGCCGAGGGTGCCGCCCGCGGCGGCGGGCCGCTGGAGCTGCCAGTAGGCCACGCCGGCGATGGCGAGGAGGGCGATGTCGGCTCCGGCGCGCACCGGGCCGGGCAGCGAGGACGACCGGGCCTTGCGCAGCGAGACGGCGGCGTCGTCGCCGGCGGCGAGGGCGGGCGCGACGACGGCGGCCGCGCAGAGCAGGGCCACCGCGGCGGCGACCAGCCAGACCGGGAGCGAGGGGGTGGTGTCGAGGTCGACGCCCAGGGAGGAGAGGGCGGAGCGTTCGGCGAAGAGCCGGGTGAGGGGGCCGGACAGCAGTGGCGCGGCGATCGCCGCGGGGAGGGCGAGGAGGAGCGCCTCGATGGCGGCGAGCCCGGCGATCCGGCGCCGCGAGCCGCCGCGGGCCCGCAGCAGCGCCGTCTCGCCGGAGCGCTCGGTGCTGAGCAGCCGGGCGACCAGCAGCAGCGCGTACGCGGCGAGCAGCACCAGCTGGACGGCGACGATCAGCAGGGTGGAGCGGGAGACCAGCAGGGCGCGCTGCGTCTGCTGGAGGACGGTCGGGAGGGAGGTGGTCGCGGTGATGGTGGTGCCGAACGCGGTGGTGTTCGCGGCCAGTGCCTCCGGCCCTGCGGTCGAGGCGGCGCGCAGGGCGTCGATCCGGTCGGTGGTGAGGGCGCCGAAGTCGGCGGTGCCGAGCCAGGAGGTGTCGCCGGCGCTCAGCGCCCCGGCGCCGAGGACGGCCGGGTCGACGAGCAGCGGGCCGTACGTCGTGAACGCGACGGTCCGCACGCCGCGCCCGCCGGCCTTGTCCAGCTGCCAGTACAGGTCGGCGGTGTCGACGGGCCGGTAGACGCCGGTGATCCGGGTCTTCACCCGGCGGCCGTCGTCGAGCCGGTCGCCGAGGTCGAGGACGGTCCCGGGGGCGACCCGCAGCCGCCGGGCCGCCTCCTCGGGCAGCGCCGACTCGATCACTCCGGCCGTCCGGGCCGGCGCGGGCCAGGCGCCCTTGACGAGGGTGAGCCGGGAGCGGTCGAGCGCGGCGAAGTGCGTCAGGTCGGGGTCGCCCTTGCGGGCCTCGGGGGACTGCAGGCCGCGGGGGAGGGCGTACGGCCCGGAGCGCTCCAGGCGCCGGACGGTCACCGGCAGGCCGTCGAAGGTCCGCCGCATCCCGTCGGTGACGGCGGCGTCGGCGCTCGCCCGCTTCGCCTCGGTCACCTGGCCGGTGACGAGCAGCGAGGCGGCCGCCGCCGACCGGCCGCGGAGGCCGGCCTGGAGCGCCGCGTCGCCGATGGCGCCGGAGAAGGCGGCCAGGGTGGCGAGCACCGAGGTGGTCAGGAGGACGGCGAGCAGGGCGGCGGACAGCAGCAGCCGGTGCGCCCTGACACGCAGAAATACGAACCCCGTCACCCGTCCCCCTGGCCGCCCTGAACACGGTGCGCACGTCGAACACTCGCCGGACGCTTCCGAAACCTTCTCCGGATGCTTTCAGAGTGCACGTGCTGCTGGAAACCGCTTGCAGACCGACCTTGATGCGATTGTGACCGTTATTCGGGGTCCAGTCTCCGGAATCTGTTGTTCCATGCTCGGTCGGCGGTCCGAGCCGGTCAGCCTGGGGTTACGGGAGCGGCGTGAGGGGCCGTCAGCCGGCCGTGTTCACCATCGAGGCGGCGGCGTAGGCGAGGTACCGCCAGAGCTCCTCCTCGTGTGCGGGGGAGAGGCCGAGCGTGTCCACGGCGTCGCGCATGTGGCGCAGCCACGCGTCGTGCGCCGCGCGGTCGACGGTGAACGGGGCGTGGCGCATGCGCAGCCGGGGGTGGCCCCGGTGGTCGCTGTAGGTGCGCGGGCCGCCCCAGTACTGGATCAGGAAGAGGGTGAGCCGCTCCTCGGCCGGGCCGAGGTCCTCCTCGGGGTACATCGGGCGCAGCAGCGGGTCCGCGGCGACGCCCTCGTAGAAGCGGTGGACCAGGCGGCGGAAGGTCTCCTCGCCGCCGACCTGCTCGTAGAAGGTCTGCTCCTGCACTGTTTCCCCGGGAATCTCGTTCACCGTTCCATCGTCTCAGATGACCCGTCCTAGGACCGGAGGCCCAGGACCGCCCCGGGAGCGGTCGCCGGGCCCGCCGGGCGGCGGGAGAGTGGAGGCATGGGTGAGCCGCGGGACGAGTTCGCCGAGGCCGCCGCGCGGGCGCGGAGGGCGCTCGTGCGCGAGGTGGAGGCGGCGGGCGAGCTGGCCGACCCCGCCTGGCACGCGGCCTTCGCCCACGTGCCCCGCCACCGCTTCGTCCCGTACTACTACGTCGCCGGCACCGGCGGCTACGAGCGGCTCTGGGCCGGCGACCCCGACCCCGGGCGCCGGGACCGCTGGCTCCGCGGGGCCTACGAGGACACGGCGATCGCCACCCGGGTCCGCGACGGGGAGCTGGTCTCCTCCGCCAGCCAGCCGTCCCTGATGGCGCTGATGCTCCGGGCCCTGGACGTGCGCGACGGCGACGACGTCCTGGAGGTCGGCGCCGGCACCGGCTACCACGCCGCCCTCCTCTGCCACCGGCTCGGCGACGCGCACGTCACCACCGTCGACCTGGAGGAGGAGATCGCCGAGACGGCCCGGACCCACCTCGCCGCCGCCGGCTACCGGCCGGCGGTCGTCGCCGCCGACGGCGCCCGCGGCTGCCCGGCGCACGCCCCCTACGACCGGATCGTGGCGACCTGCGCCGTGCCCTCGGTGCCGTACCCCTGGCTCGCGCAGAGCAGGCCCGGCGCCCTGGTGCTCGCCCCGCTCTCCACCGGGCTCGTCCTGCTGCGGGTGGACGACCGGACCCACGCGGAGGGCCGCTTCCTGGCGACCTCGGCGTACTTCGTGGCGCTGCGGGGCGTCGCCGCCCGCGCCCCGCGCCACGGACCGGGCGGTGACGAGGGCTTCCGCTTCCTGTGGGGGCTGGCGGGCGAGGTCCTGGACCGGCGCGAAGCGCTCTCGCTCTGGCTGCGCGAGCGGCGGCCGGAGCGGGAGCGCTTCGGGGTGACGGTCAGCGGCGACCGGCAGTGGGCCTGGCTGGACGACCCCGGAGGGCCGTACGCCTGGCCCCTGCCGGCGGCCGCCTGACGTGCTCCGTGCGACCTGCCCCGCCTGACGTGCTCCGTGCGACGTGCTCCGTCAGCCGAGACGGAGGGTGATCGTGGTCCAGGCGCCGACGTGCACCCGGTCGCCGTCCTGGAGCTGGACGGGGACGTAGGGCTGGATCGGCTCCTCGCCGCCGTTGATCGTCGTGCCGTTGGTGGAGTTCTGGTCCACCACCGCCCACGACCCGTCCGGTTGCTGCACGAGCACGGCGTGCTGGTGCGAGACGCCCGGGTCCTCCGGCGACACCGACAGGTCGACGTCGGGGGACTCGCCGGTGGAGTGCCGGCGACGGCCGATGGAGACCTGGTTGCCCTGGAGCGGCAGGTGCTTGTCCGGGGAGTACGCGGGCAGGTTGAGCCCCGAGGCCTCCGGCCCGCTGCGGTGCATCATCGCCATGAAGTACTCGCGGTCCGGCCCGATGACCGCCGTCCACCGCTGCGGCTGCCGCGGCGGCTGGAACTGCTGCGGCGGGCCCTGATGCTGCGGGGGCGCCTGGTGCGGTGGAGGCCCCTGGTGCTGCTGGGGCCCCTGGTGCTGAGGAGGAGCCTGGTGCGGCGGCGGTGCCTGGTGCTGCTGCGGCGGTGCCTGGTGCTGCGGTGCGGGCGGCTGCGGGGCCTGGGGCTGCGCCGGCGGGGACAGGACCCAGTCGTCGTCGGCCCGCGGCTGCGGCGGCGCCGGGGCGGCCGGAGCCTGCGCCGGCGCCTGGAGGTACGCGGGCGGGGCCGGCGGCTGGTGCCCGCCCGGCTGCGGCGCGGGCGGCTGCTGGTGCGGCGGCCGCTGCGGCGGGGCCTGGTGGTGCGTGGGCTCGGCGCCCAGCGGCTCGGCCGGCCGGTTCACCTGCGAGGGCCGCGAGCCCTGGTAGCCGAACGGGTCCGGCTGCGGCGGCGGAGGCGGCGGCGAGGACTGGAAGCCGGGCGGCAGGTTCAGGCCGGGCGGCGGCCCGGGCTGCTGCGCCGGCGGGTTCTGCGGGGCCAGCGGCGTGTACGAGGTGGCCGTGTTCGTGAGGAAGTTCCAGCGGCACTCCTCGCAGAACGGCGCCATGTGCTCACGCGGCGTGCGGCACTGCGGGCAGAGCTCGGCCTGGGCCGTCGCGTTCGGGTCGCCGCCCGGGCCGAAACCGCCGGGGGCCGCGGGGGCGCCGTAGCCGCCGGGCGGGCCGAAGTCGCCGGGGGCGCCGAAGTCGCCGGGCGGCGGGCCCGGCGGGGCCTGGCCGGGACCGGCGGGGCCGGGATATCCGTATGCGGGGGGCGGCGGCGGGGGAGGCGGCGGTACGGCACCCGCAGGCGCGCCCGCCCCGGCCATGCGGTGTCCGCAGACCTCGCACCAGTCGTCGGAGACCGACTGGTGTCCGTTCGGGCAGGTCGGCATGTCGGTGCTTCCCCCTCTCGTCGTCCGGCCCGGTGGCCGGGCTACCTCTTCACGCGAACGGTCTTGGTGGAGCGGGTCTCGAGTGTCATCTCGTCCGCTTCCGCGACCTTCGCCTTCAAACGCACAGTACCGGTCGCCGCGTCGACCACGTCGACCACCTTCGAAAGCAATTTCGCCGTATCCGCGTTGCCGGAGGCCGCCGCGAGCTGCACGGCGCGGCCCAGCTTGGCCGTCGCGCCGTCGTGATCGCCCGATTTGCGGGCATCCAGACCCTGCTGGATGACGTCCGCGAGCTCCGCCTGGCCCGTGTAGTGCGCGACCTGCGGGTTGATCGACGTCGACATCGCGAGGTCGTCCGTCCACACCGCCCGTACCAGCCCTTGGGACAGCGGGCGCGGATCGCCGCCCGCAGGGTCCGGCGCGATCAGCGAGACACGGGCGGCGAGCATCTCCTGCCCGACCACCGCCTGCGGCACCCGCACGCTCACGTGGTAGTCGCGGGACTCGTCGCCCCACGAGCCCGTCGGGTAGTCGCCGGCGCGCGGACCCGCCTCGGTCCGCCGCCCGGTGAGGTCCTCCACGGTCGGCGCCACCTGCTTCACGAAACGGATCTCCACCCCGACCGGAGTCCACAGGCGCAGCGCGACGTCCGCCACGCCCTTGCCCATCGCGGTCTCCATCATCGACGTGAAGTCGGCGGCGAGACCGGCCGGGTCGGCGACGATGTCGGCGGTGCCGAGCAGGGCGGACGCGATCCCGGTCACCTCCTTGACCTCCCAGTCGGTGCCGACCCCGCGCGCGTCGCAGGTGAACCGGCCCGCGCAGGAGTCGAGCGCGGCCCGCAGCTCCTGCGGGGTCTCGTGCTCGTTGCGGCCGTCGGTGAGCAGGACGCCGTGCCGGATGGACAGGTCGGCGGAGGAGAGGAGCCGGTCCGCGAGCCGCAGCCAGGTGCCGATCGCCGTGCCGCCGCCGGCGGAGAGGCGGCGCAGCGCCTCCTTGGCGTCGGCGCGGGTCCGGGCGTCGGCGACGGCGAGGCCGCCGTTCCCCGGGTAGACCTCCTTCGCCAGGTGCGTCCCGGCGACGACGGCGAAGGACGTGCCGTCGCGCAGGGTGTCGATCGCGGCGGCGGTCGCCTCGCGCGCGCCGCGCATCTTAGTGGCCGGGTAGTCCATGGACCCGGAGCAGTCGACCATGAGCACGACCCCGGCGGAGCCGCCGCCGGGCAGCCCGAAGCCGCCGGACCCCGCCACGCCGTTCGTGCCTCCGCCGGTCGAGGTGACCGTGACGATCGCGCTGACGTCCCGGCCTCCCTCCGGCAGGAACTCGTTCTGGTAGACGTCCACCGAGAACTGCGGCACGGTCGACTTGGAGAAGTTCGCCATCTGTTCGGGCTCCTCGGGCAACAACAGGTGTCGGGGAAGGGGATCGGCGCCCGCTCAGGCGGGGCCCGCCCCTTGCGGAATGACGGTGAACGGGACGAGCGCGACCGTGATGTTGTCGTGGCCGCCGCCGTCGAGGGCGTGGCCGACGAGCACCTGCGCGCCGTGCAGCGGGCGGGCCGCCGCGTCCGCGGGGACGACGCGGGCCATGTCCTCGGGTCCCTCCGCGTAGTTCCACAGTCCGTCCGTGCAGACCACCACCACGCCGGAGTGGTCCGGCTTGAACGAGGCGGTGTGCGGCTCCAGTTCGTAGGAGTCGGCACCGAGCCAGCCGGTGATGGCGTGGGCGCGCTCGTCCGCGTACGCTTCGGCCTCGTTCATCAGGCCCGCCGCGACCATCTGGGCGGCCCACGAGTCGTCCTCGGTCAGCCGCACGGACTGGGTGCCGCGGTCGTCCGGCACCCAGTAGGCGCGGCTGTCGCCGACCCAGCCCACGACGAGCAGGCCGTCGGCGACGACGGAGCCGACGATGGTGCACGCCGGGGCGTTCCGGTGGCGGTGCGGGTCGTGGTCCGCCTCGTCCGGCTCGGCGGCCAGGGAGTTGACGGCCTCGGCGGCGGCCACGATCGCCTCGTGCATGGCCTGCTGCGGGTGGGTGCCGCGGGGCAGCGCGGCACACAGCGACGCCTCGGCCGCGGCCGCCGCGGCGGCCGACGCCTCGTCGGGCCGGGTCGCCGAGGAGACCCCGTCGCAGACGATCGCGACGGCGGCGGGGGAGCCGTCGGGAAGGGTCGCCGCCGAGACCGCGAAGGCGTCCTCGTTGCGGTGGTGGCGCAGCCCCCGGTCGCTGACGGCGGCGACGGGGCCGGCCTCCCGCTCCATGTGGTCGCGCTCGCGCGGCTGCGCGTGCCCGCAGTTCTCGCAGTAGCCGTCGGTGTCCACCCGTCCGGCCCGGCAGGCCACGCAGAGCGCGGCCCCCGCCGCGGCGGCGGGTTCCGTGCCCGGGGCGGCCGGTGCGGGAGCCGGCACGGGAGCCGGTTCGGCCCGGACGGCCGTACGGGGATCGGGGGCGGCCAGCTCGAAGTCACCGCCGGATCCGCCGGCGGGCGCGGCTGCCGGGGGCGCGGCGGGCGGCGGCGGCACCGAGGGGGCGGGCGGCGCGGCGGGCGGCGGCACCGGGCCGTCCGTACGGACCTCCATCGTGGGCAGGTCGCGGCCGCCGGAGTCGGTGCCGGGCAGGTCACCGGGGTGCTGGGTCGCGGTCGAGAGCGAACCGGGGTCGCGGGGCGGCGCGTCCGGCCAGGCGACGGGGGTGCCGATCGCGATGGTCGGGCGGTCGGGCCCGGTCTCGGCGGGCACGGCCGACAGGTCGTGGCCGCACGCCCCGCAGAACCGGTCACCCGACTCCAGCGGCTCCCCGCAGCCCGGGCAGTCGGCGCATCCGTGTGACGGCTTCGGCTTCTGGGACATCCTCACACCCACGTCCGGGGACGGAAGCGGTTGGCCCGCTCCACCAGTTCGATCCTCTCGTCGCCCTGCTGGGCGAGCCGGGCCAGCACCCGGTACGAGCGTTCGAGGCCGAAGCGCAGTCCGCGCTCGTCCAGTTCGCTCCCGAGCAGCAGCGCGCCGCCGCCCGGTGCCGCACCGGGACTCCCGGAGAGTACCCAGTCCAGGGCCGTTCCGAGGACCTCCGTCGACAACTGCTCGCGGCGCACCGCGTCCAGACCGAAGCCCTGGAGCGCGGAGACCTGCGCCGCGGCGGCCGTCAGGTCGCCGCCGATCGGGTCGTGCGCCGGGCGCCGCCGCAGCCGCGCCCGCACCGCCGCGACCCGGGCGGCCGTGTAGTGGATCGACGCCTCCGGCACGGACTCCAGGGCGTCGACGGCACCGGTCCGGTCGCCCGCCGCGAGCCGCACCCGGGCCAGCCCGAAGGCCGCGCTGACGAAGCCGGGGTCGGTCGTCCACACCAGGTGGTAGTACTCGGCGGCGTTGTCCAGCTGGCCGAGCACCTCGGCGCAGATCCCCAGGGCGAGCTTGGGCGCGGGCTCGCCGGGAAAGGCGTCGTACACCGCGTCGAAGGCCAGGGCCGCCTGCTCGTGGTCGCCGGTCACCAGGGAGGTGACCCCCCGGTACCAGACGACCCGCCAGTCGTCCGGGTCCCGCTCCTCCACGCCCGCCAGGGTCCGGCCGGCGGACGACAGGTCGCCCAGCTCCAGCTGGGCCCGCAGGGCGCGCAGGCGCAGCTCGGCCGAGGGGGAGGGGACGGCCTGGAGCGCCGCGAGCAGCTCGACGGGCGCGGCGGCCGCGAGACCGGCGAGGAAGCCGGCGTTGGGGTCGGAGGCGTCGACGCGCGGAACGGGCAGCGCGAGCGCGGTGGCCGGCGTGTCGACCGGCGCGAGCACCCCGGCGAGCCCCGCGCCCGGCGCGGACGGCGCCGCGGCCGGCGCGCGCCCCGCCCCGCGGAGCCGGCCGGCCCCCTTGCGGGCGCCGAGCAGCGAGACGTCCTCGGTGAGTTCGGCGAACAGCGCCGTGTCCGTCACCCGCACCTCCGTCCCGAACAAGGTCGACAGGGCCGGCCGGGGGCGGCCCGACTGCAGGGCCACCACCTCGCGCAGCACCCCGGTCAGCTGCTCGGCCATCTCCTGCGCCGAGGAGAACCGCCGCGCCGGATCGGGGTCGGTCGCGCGGACGAGGAAGCGGTAGAAGGACTCGTAGGTCCGGAAGACCTCGATGTGCTCCGGGTCGGGCAGGGCGTCCACGAAGACGTTCGTGTAGCCCTGGAAGTCGAAGGTCATCACCGCGAGCGTGCGCGCCACCGTGTACAGGTCGCTCGCCACCGACGGGCCGACCTCGGCCACCTCCGGCGCCTGGTAGCCGACCGTGCCGTAGATCGCGGACTCGTCGTCGTCCATCCGCCGGACCGCGCCCATGTCGATGAGCTTCAGCTGGTCCTCGGACTGGATGGCGTTGTCGACCTTGAAGTCGCAGTACAGCAGGTTCCGGCTGTGCAGGTGTCCGAGGGCCTCCAGGGCCTCGATCCCGTACGCGCAGGCCTGCTCGACCGGCAGCGGGTCGCGGCGGCCGTCCGGGGTGCGCCGGTCGTTGGCGATCTCCTTGAGGGACTTGCCGCCGACGTACTCCATGACGATGTAGCCGTCCAGGGAGCCGGTGCGCTGGTCGAGGTGCTCGACGAAGTTGTAGATGCGGACGATGTTGGAGTGCTCGATCTCGGCGAGGAAGCGGCGCTCCGAGATCGCCGCGGCCATCGCGTCCTGGTCGCCCGTGTCGAGCAGGCCCTTGAGGACCACCCACCGGTCGGAGACGGCCCGGTCGACCGCGAGGTAGATCCAGCCGAGTCCGCCGTGCGCGAGACAGCCCGCCACCTCGTACTGGCCGTGGACGATGTCCCCCGCCCGCAGCTTGGGCACGAAGGAGTACGGGTGCCCGCACTTGGTGCAGAAGCCCTCCGTGCGGCCCGGCCGGTCACCCCGCGAGCGGCCCACCGGGGCGCCGCAGTCGGAACGGGAGCAGAAACGCTTCCGCTCGGGGACCTCGGCGTTCTCCATCACCGCGCCCCGCGGATCGGGCCGCGGCACCTCCGGGATGGCCACCAGCCCCGCCCCCAGCCGGTTCCGCGCGGACTGCCCGGTCGACGAACCGGAGCTGCGCACCGACACCGAACGGGCGGTGGACGCGCCGGACGCCCCGGACAGGGCGCGCGACAGCCGGCCGGAGACCGACCTGCGGGAGGTGGAGGAGCGCGACGAGGCCCGCGACGAGGCACGCGAACCGCGCGACGAGGCCGAGTCCGCCCCTCCGACCGGGCCCGCCCCCCGCCCGGGCACGGCCATCCCGGTCGGCGTCGACGCGATCATCCCGCCGGGCGCCACGACCGGCGCGAGCCCGCAGGTGTCGCAGTACAGCTCGCCGCCCCCCATGTCCTCGTACGAACCCTCGCACGAGGGACGCTGACAGCTCCCCACGCCCGTCTCCCCGCTCACCACTGTCGTCCTCCCGCGTCTCTCGGGCCGGACAGTACGTCCGCCGCCGCCTGCTGGTAGCGCAGGACGGCCTGTTCCGCGACCCGCAGGTCGCACGGCGCGCTCCACAGCATCCTGCGGGCCGCGTCGTACCGCTCCACGAGCAGCGGGTCCTCCGCCGCGCCGAGCCGGGCCACCTTCGCCTTGTACGCGTCGAGGCGGCCGCGCAGCTCGGCGCGGACCGCGAGCGGCGCCGTGACCGCGGTCAGCGACTCGCGGGCCCGCAGCAGTTCGTCCTCCGCCTCCCGCTCCAGGGAGTCCAGGAGCGGGGAGAGCCGGTGCCACTGCGCGTGCCGGCGGTACTCGGCGGCGGTCGCCAGGCGCTCCTGGAGCGCCGTCGGCGGCCCGCTGACCGCCGGCACCTCCGACGCGGCGATCTTCGCGAGGACCTCGCCGCGCGCGGACCGCGCCTCGGCGAGCGTCCGGTCGGCCCGCGACAGCACGTCCCGCAGCCGCAGCAGCCGGTCCTCGGAGTCCTGCCGCACCGCGAGGACGGCCTCGATCTCGCGCCGGACGTCCTCCAGGGCCAGCGCCGCCCGGTCGTACCGCCCGGTGTCGGGACGGCCGCCGCCGGGCGCCGAACTCCCCGCCGCCGGACGCCAGAAGGCCAGCGGATCGGTCACCACCTGGGACCGCAGCGCGGTCAGCTCGGCCGTGATCGCCTCCAGCTCGTCCCCCGCGGGGTGCTCGCCCGGCCGGACGCCCACCGAGTGCGCGAGCGAGCGCGTCCGGCCCAGTTCGGCGGCGAGCAGGTCTATCCGGGCGGGCAGCGCCGACCACACCGCGTCGGCCGTGACGACCAGGTCGAGCGAGGAGGCGTACAGCTCGTTCATCCGGTGGACCAGCCGCTCCAGGCTGAAGCGCTCGGTCAGCAGCGCCTGCTCGCCGGCGCCGCCGGCCACGAGCACGCTCTCGCCGCGCAGCCGGTCCGTCAGCTCCACCAGCTCCTCGCGGGCCGGCCAGCGGCGCCGCGCGCGCACCTCACGCGCCTCCCGCAGGGCGCCGGTGTACACGTCGAAACAGGTCCAGAGCAGGGTGATGGTCCGCTCCGCGGCCGCCCAGCGGTCCCGGGTGGTGCCGGTCAGCTCGGCGCCTTCGAGCAGTCTGCGGCCCGCGTGGTCCTGGAGCGCGAGGAGCGAGTCCTCGATCGCCTTGTGCTCCGCGCCGAGCCGCGCCAGCGCACGGTCCACCTCGTCCCGGTCCATCACCGGCCCGGGGGGTCCCGTGACGCCCATCGGTCACCTCTTCCGCTTCGTGTGCAGGATTACTCGTACGGGGCGTGCGCAGGGCTGCTCGGCCACGTCACTTGTACCTGGGGGCGGGAGGGCCGGTTATCCCCGGCAGGTCCTTCTCCAGCCACTCCTTGTACGCGGCCTGCCAGGGGCCCTGCCGGTAGCCCACCAGGACCTGGTTGACCCGGCGGACCAGGTCGTCGTTGCCGAGCTTGGCCGCGACGCCGTAGTACTCCCGCGTGAAGGGCCGGCCCTTCAGTTCGACCGCCGGGTCCTGGGCGGCCTGTCCGGCCGCGAGGGCGTTGTCGGTGACGACCGCGTCGACCTCGCCCATCTGGAGCCGGGCCAGGCAGTCCAGCTGGTTGGGCACGGTCAGCAGGTCCCGGTCGTCCTTCGTGCCGTCGCCCTCGTCCTTGAAGACCGCGCCGAAGGAGTTCTCCACCAGCGCGTCGTAGGCCGTCGAGCCCTCGGCGGTGCAGATCCGCTTGCCGCGCAGCGAGGAGTCGTAACCGGTGATGTCCGTGGCGAGCTTGGGCGCGAGGACCTGCTGGCCGGCCTGGAAGTACGCGGTGGAGAAGGCGACCTGCTCGATCCGCTTGCAGTTGATCGTCATCGTGCGCACGACGAGGTCGACCTTGCCGCCGTCCAGGGCCGCGATCCTCTGGTTGGTCGGGATCGCGCGGAAGATGATCGCGTTCTCGTCGCCGAGGACGTCCTTCGCGATGGCCCGGGCGAGCGTGATGTCGAAGCCCTCCAGGACGCCCTTCTCCGGGTTCCGGTAACCCCAGCGGTAGCTGGACTGGTCGACGCCGACGATCAGCTTCCCGCGGTCCTTGATCGCCCGGATCGAGGGGCCGTCCGCCGACGAGGGCGTCAGAGAGGCCTCGGGGTGCTCGCAGGTGTCCGCCTTGACGTGGACGCCGGTGCCCACTCCGGGGCCGGGCGTCCAGGGGGTGGGCGCCGCGCCGGCGCCGTCGTGGGCCAGCGGGAGCAGGGTGAGCGAGGCGGTGAGCCCGCAGGCCACGGCCATGGCCGCCACCCCGCCCCAGCCGCGCAGCCGCCGGGCCGTCCGCCGCACCAGCGGGTCAAGGCCGTTCGGCATCCCGCCCCCTCTCACCGGTACTCCGACAGTCTGCGGTTGATGCCGAGCACGGCGCCCGCGGCGCCGAGGATGCCGAGCGCCGCCGCGCCGAGCGGCAGCGCCGTCAGCGCGTCCCTGGCGTCCCCGGCGGAGCGGGTGAACTCGTTCTGCTCGTGGGCGAGCGCGCGCTCCAGGGCGGCGTCGACCTGGTCGAAGGACTGGCCCGTGGAGCGGTCGGATCCGACGATCCGGCCGAGGGCGCCCTCGTAGTCGCCGGCCTCGTCCTTGGCGCGGGCGTCCTTGTGGCGCTGCTGCCACTCGCCGGTGCGGGTGGCGGACTCGTCGACCGGGCCGCGTCCCGCGTCGTCGTCGGCGAGCTCCCGCGCGCGGGCGAGCGCGTCCGTCAGGGCGGTCATGCTCGCCGTGTAGTCCGCCTCGTACTTGTCGCCCTTGCCGTCCTCGGTGAGGACGGCACCGCGGGCGACCAGGGTCAGGTTCTCGTTGGCGCGGGCGGTCAGCGAGCTGATCCGGGCGGTGTTGAGGACCTGGAGGGACTCCTGTCCGTGCGCGCGTGCGGTGTCGAGACCGGACCGCGCGACGGTGTGCCCGGCGACGAGCCAGAGCAGGACGACGACGGTGGCCGCGGTGGCGGCCAGCAGCCCGTGGTTGAAGACGCGGTTCGTCCGGGCGTAGGTGCGGCGCTGGGCCCAGGCCAGGGCGGCCAGGGCGACCAGGCCGAGCGCGAGCGACAGGAACGGCCAGGTGCGGGCCGCGTCGTCGTCGCGGTGCAGCCGCTCGGACTCCGCCGCGTAGAGCCGCTCGGCTGCGGGCAGCAGCGCGGAGGTCATCTGCTGGTTCGCGTACCGCAGATAGGCGCCGCCGAGGGGGAGGCCCTGCCGGTTGGCGGCCCGGGCGCGCTCGATCAGACCCGTGTAGCGGGGCAGTTGTTCGTTGAGGGCGGCGATCTCGTGGGCGGACGGGGAGGAACCGTCCGTGTTCGCCGCGGCCTTGACCAGCAGCCGGGAGGCGGTGGTGATGTCCCGGTCGTACCGCGCGCGGGACGCGGCGGGCTCCAAAGTGCCGGCCAGGAAGCCGCCGGCGGCGGTGGAGTCGGCGTCGGCGAGGGAGCGGTAGATCGCGGCGGCGTCGGCGCTCAGGGGCTGGCTGCGGCTGACCACGTCGTCGGCGGCGGAGGCCCGGTCGGACACCTCCAGGGCGCTGACCGCCCCGAACGCCACGACGAGCAGCGCCAGGACGGCGCCGAGGATCTGCAGCCGGCCGGGCTCCGTCGTCGCGGCCACCCGCAGCCGCTCGCGGCCCACGGCCCAGGCGCCGCGCCCCGCGGGCGGGGGCGTGACGGACACCGGCGACGGCTGCGCGGGCACGGTTCCCGGGCGCGCGGGCGCCTGCGCCGTGCCCTGCGCCGCCGGGGCGGCGGGCGCGTTCGGCGGGTGTGTCACTTGACCTCCCCCTCGGTCGCTGACGTCGGCCGGCCCCTCCGGCGACCCGGCGGAGACCGGTGCCGGTGGACGACCACCCGGCCAGCAGTATGGCCTCAGGGGGCCGTCCGCACACCGGGATTGACTGGATCTTGTTCCTATCGTGCCCCATGCCCCCGGCACATCCGCAGGCGAACCCCCTCACCTTGAATACGCCGCCCGGCCAAGATCGGTTCCCTTTCGGACACCCCTCGAAAGGGTGAACATGCGTGCGGGGCGCCCCGTCGTGACGACGGAACGCCCCGCGGCGGCGTAGGTCAGACCGCCGCGTAGTGCTCCCGCAGCCGGGCCCCGGCCTCCGGCCCGGCCTCCACCGCGTCCAGCGCGAGCAGCCCCGCCCCGAGCACCGGCGGCGCCGTCACGAAGCCGACCACGGCCTTCGGGGCCCGCTCCGCGAGCAGCGCGCGGATCCGCTCCTCCAGCTGCGGATGGCGGGCGGCGAGCACGCTGCCGCCCAGCATCACCGGCGCCTCCTCCCGGTCGAGCCCCAGCCGGCGCAGCGCGACCGCCGCCATGGCGACGACCTCGTCGGCGAGCCGGTGCACGAGCGACAGCGCCACCGCGTCGCCCGCGGCCGCGACCGCGAAGAGCACCGGCGTCAGCTCGTGCCGCCGCTCGAACGGCACCCCGCCCAGGTGCAGCGCCTCGATCAGCGCGTACATCGACTGCAGGCCGAAGTAGGCGGGCAGCGCGTCGGCGAGCGCGGTGGGCAGGCCCCGGCCGTCCTCGGCCCGCGCCGCGCTCCACAGCGCCTCCTCGGCGAGTCCGCCGCCCCCGCCCCAGTCGCCGGAGATCTTCCCGATCGCCGGGAACCGCGCGGTCCGCCCGTCCGGCGTCATCCCCACGCAGTTGATCCCCGCGCCGCAGACCACCGCGACACCGCGCGGCTCGTCGAGCCCGGCGCGCAGTATGGCGAAGGTGTCGTTGTGCACGCGGACGTCGCCGCTCCAGCCCCGGTCGAGCAGCTCGGCCCGGAGCGCGACCTCCTCCACGGGCAGGTCGGCATTGGCCAGACAGGCCGTGACGTGCGCGAACGCGGGGGAGCGCTCGCCGCCGCCGGCCTCCTGCCACGCCCGCCCGACGATCTCGGCGAGCCCGTCGACCGCCGTCTCCACCCCCACCACCGGGGGCTGGAACCCGCCGCCGCGGGCCGTCCCGAGGACGCTGCCGCCCCGGGAGACCACCGCGACGTCGGTCTTGCTGTTCCCCGCGTCGACCGCGAGGAGGACGCCGTCCGGGTTCACGCCCACGCGAGGTGCTCCCGGTTGTGCGCGACCAGCCGGTCGGTCAGCCCGTCGGCGTACGCGTACTGGCCCACCAGCGGGTGGGCGAGGAGGGCCTTGAAGACCCGGTCGCGTCCGCCGCGCAGCGCCGCCTCCAGGGCCAGGTCCTCATAGGCCGTGACGTGCGCGATCAGCCCGGCGAACAGCGGGTCCACCGGCGCGACCGGCAGCGGCGTGGCGCCGTGCGCGCCGACCGCGGCCTGCGTCTCGATGACGGCGTCGTCCGGCAGGAACGGCAGCGTGCCGTTGTTGTACGTGTTCACCACCTGGTACGGCGAGCCGCCGCCGCCCAGCAGGGACGCCGCCAGGTCCACGGCCGCCTCCGAGTAGAAGGCGCCGCCGCGCTTGGCGAGCAGGGCCGGCTTCTCGTCGAGCGCCGGGTCCCCGTACATCTCCAGGAGCTCCTTCTCCATCGCCGCGACCTCGGCGGCCCGGGACGGCTTGGTGCCGAGCTCCCTGACCACCTCGTCGTGCGCGTAGAAGTACCGCAGGTAGTACGAGGGGACGACGCCCAGCCGGTCCAGGACCGGGCGCGGCAGGCGCAGGTCGTCGGCGACCGCGTCGCCGTGCTCGGCGAGCAGCCGGGGCAGCACGTTCTCGCCCTCGGGGCCGCCGATCCGGACCGCCCGCTCCCACGTCAGGTGGTTGAGCCCGACGTGGTCGAGGTGGACCTCGGCCGGGGTCACGTCGAGGAGCGCGGCGAACTTCCGCTGGAAGCCGATGGCGACGTTGCACAGGCCGACGGCCTTGTGCCCGGCCTGGAGCAGCGCGCGCGTGACGATGCCGACAGGGTTGGTGAAGTCGATGATCCAGGCGTCCGGGTTGGTGCGCCGCACCCGCTCGGCGATGTCCAGGACCACCGGGACGGTGCGCAGCGCCTTGGCGAGGCCGCCGGCGCCGGTGGTCTCCTGGCCGACGCAGCCGCACTCCAGCGGCCACGTCTCGTCCTGGAGGCGGGCGGCCTGTCCGCCGACCCGCAGCTGGAGTAGGACGGCGTCGGCGCCCTCGACCCCGGCGTCGAGGTCGGTGGTGGTGGTGACCCGCCCCGCGTGGTCCTGCTTGGCGAAGATGCGCCGGGCCAGGCCGCCGACCAGTTCGAGCCGCTCGGCGGCGGGGTCGACGAGGACGAGTTCGGTGATGGGCAGGGTGTCGCGCAGCCGCGCGAATCCGTCGATGAGTTCGGGGGTGTAGGTGGAACCGCCCCCCACGACTGTGAGCTTCATGGTCAGCCCTTCACTCCGGTCAGTGTGACTCCCTCGACGAACGCCTTCTGGGCGAAGAAGAACACGAGGATCACGGGGGCCATGACCAGCACGGTCGCGGCCATGGTCAGATTCCAGTCGGTGTGGTGCGCGCCCTTGAAGGACTCCAGGCCGTAACTGAGCGTCCAGGCGGCCGGGTTCTCGGAGGCGTAGATCTGCGGCCCGAAGTAGTCGTTCCAGCAGTAGAAGAACTGGAACAGGGCCACGGCGGCGATGCCGGGCTTGGCCATCGGCAGCACGACCCGGATGAGGGTGCGGAACTCGCCGCACCCGTCGATCCGCGCGGCCTCGACGTACTCGTTCGGGATGGTCAGCAGGAACTGGCGCAGCAGGAAGATGGCGAAGGCGTCACCGAAGGCCATCGGGATGATCAGCGGCCACAGGGAGCCGGAGAGGTCCATCTGCTTGGCCCAGAACAGGTACATCGGGATGATCACGACCTGCGGCGGCAGCATCATCATCGAGATGACGAGCAGCAGCGACAGGTGCCGTCCGCGGAAGCGGAACTTGGCGAGCGCGTACGCCACGGGGATCGAGGACACCACCACGAGGACGGTGCCGAGCCCCGCGTACAGCAGGGAGTTCTTCCACCAGGTGAGGAAGCCCGGCGTCTCGAAGACCTTGACGTAGTTGTCCCAGTGCCAGGAGTTCGGCGTCAGGTCCCGGGTGAGCGCCTGGTCGTCGCCCATCAGCGAGGTGAGGAGGACGAAGACGAACGGCAGGACGAAGAACAGGGCCGCGGCGATGCCGAGCGAGTGCACGGCGATCCAGTGCAGCAGCGCCCTGCGGCGGGCGCGCTTCTCGGCGGGGCCGGCCCCGCGCGCGGCGGGTGCGGTTGCGGTCGTCATGTGTCAGTCACCCGAGCCGATCAGGCCGCCGCGCCGGCGCATGAGGAGCGCGGTGAAGGCCATGGAGAAGGCGAAGAGCACCAGCGCCACGACGCAGGCGGCGCCGTAGTTGAACTGGCTGAAGCCGAGGCTGTAGACGAGCTGCGGCAGGGTCAGCGTGGAGTCGTCCGGGTAGCCCGGGACGAAGGTGACGCCGGAGCCGCCCATCACGCCCGACGCGACCTTGGAGGCCACGATCGGCTGCGTGTAGTACTGCATCGCGCCGATGATCCCGGTGACGACCGCGAAGAGCACGATCGGCGAGATGTTGGGCAGCGTGACGTAGCGGAACCGCTGCCAGGCGGACGCGCCGTCGAGCTCGGCGGCCTCGTACTGCTCCTTCGGCACGTCGAGGAGGGCGGCCATGAAGATGACCATGAGGTCGCCGACGCCCCAGACCGCGAGGACGGTCAGCGCGGGCTTGGACCAGGAGGCGTCGTTGAACCAGGAGGGGGCGGGCAGCCCGACCGCCTCCAGGAGCGAGTTGACCGGTCCGGTGCCGGGGTTGAGCAGGAAGACGAAGGCGAGCGTGGCGGCCACCGGCGGTGCCAGGTAGGGCAGGTAGAACAGCGTGCGGAAGACGCCGGCCCCGGTCTTGATCCTGGTGATCAGCATGCCGACGCCGAGGCCGAACAGGACCCGGCAGCTGACCATCACGACGGCGAGCCACAGGGTGTTCTGCAGGGCGGGCCAGAACTGGGGGAAGTCGCCGAAGACGTACGTCCAGTTGTCCAGGCCGCGCCAGGACGGCGGGTTGAGGCCGTCGTAGCGCATGAAGGAGAAGTACACGGTGGAGATCAGCGGGTAGGCGAAGAAGACGCCGAAGCCGATCAGCCAGGGGGACATGAACGCCAGGGTGCGGAGCGCGTTGCGCCGGCGCTTGGCCCGCAGCGTGTTCCGTCCCCCGGGGGAGGCGGCGGCCGGGGCGGCCGCCTCCTTCGCGGGCAGGGTGTCCGTGCTCATGGGTGGGTCCCGGCCGTCACTTCGCCGCGGCGATGTCGCGGTCGATCTGGGCCGCGGTGTCCGCGAGGCCCTTCTTCAGGTCCGTGACCTGGCCCTTCTCGTACTGCTGGGCGAACTTCTGGAGGGTGTCCTGGTAGGCCGAGCCGTTGACCGCGCCGTCCGAGGTGGTGGACGCCGGGTGGCGGGCGATGTCCAGGAACGTCTTGAAGCGGGGGTCGAAGGCGAGCTTCGGGGACTTCAGCGCGTCCAGGGTGGAGGGCACGTTGCCGATGGCGTTGGCGAAGCTCACCACCGCGTCGGTGTCCGTGGTCATGTACTTGACCAGCTCCCAGGCCGCGTTCTGCTTGGTGCTCTGCGGCGCGATGCCCATGATCGTGCCGGAGAGGTAGCCCTTGCCGTACTCGGCCAGCTCGTCGTCGGCCACGGGGAGCGGCGCGACGCCGACCTCGAACGGGACCTTGGCCTCCTTGACGAAGTTCAGCCGCCACTCGCCGTCCAGCTGCATGGCGACCTGACCGGTCTGGAAGGGGTGCTTGGCGCCCCACTCGTCGCCGAAGCCCGTGCGGTACTTGTCGAGCCGCTGGAACCCGCCCAGGGCGTCGACCAGGGACTTCTGGTAGGTCATCATCTCGGCGAACGCCGGGTCCTTGGCGACGTTCGACGTGCCGTCCGCCGCGAAGTAACCGCCGTGCTTCCACTGCGACATGTAGTGCGAGACCACGGTCTCGTAGCCGAGGTAGGTCGGCATGACACCGAGCCGCTCGTAGGAGTCGCCCTTGGCCTTGGTCAGCTTCTTCGCGACCTCGGTGAACTGCGACCAGGTCTTCGGCGGCGCCTCGGGGTCGAGTCCGGCCGCCTTGAACGCGTCCTTGTTGTAGTAGAGCCCGTACGCGTCGGAGAGCAGCGGCAGCGTGCAGCGCTTGCCCTCGAACTGGGTGTAGTCCTGGAGGACCTTCGGGAAGGTCTTGTCGAGGTCCAGCTTCGACTTCTCTATGAAGGGCTTGAGGTCGGCGAGGGCGCCCGAGGAGCAGAACTTGCCGACGTTGGCCGTCGTGAAGGACGAGACGACGTCCGGGCCGTTCGAGCCTCCCGCGCGCAGCGCCTGGCCCAGCTTGTCGTCGTTGATGTTGCCGACGACCTTCACCTTGATGTTCGGGTGGGCCTTCTCGAAGCGGGCGACGTTGTCCTCGATCGCCTTGACCTCGGCGGGCGCCGACCAGCCGTGCCAGAACGTGATGGTGGTCTGCGCGTCGGGGTCGTCGGTGGCGCCGTTGTTCGCCGAGCCCGTACAGGCGGAGGCGAAGAGGGCGATCGAGGCGGTGGCGGCGAGCGCGGCTGCGGCTCTGCGCGGACGTGCGGGCATGGCGGAGTCTCCCTGGGGCGAGGGGTGGCGGGGGGAACGGTGGGGCGGTGGGGTCGTGGTCAGCGCGAGGTGTCGAAGACCTCGTCACGGGTGGTGGCCAGGGCGCTTTCGAGGGCGCCGCGCAGCACGGGGCGGCGGGGGACGGCGGAGAGGACGAGCCGGGGCCGGGAGGCGGCGAGGTCGGCGAGGGCGGACTGCACGCGGGCGCGCAGCGGTTCGCCGCCGGCGACGAGGGCGTCGCCCGACAGCACGATCAGTTCGGGGTCGAGCACGGCGACGATCGAGGAGAGCCCGACGGCGAGCCGCTCGGCGTACCGGTCGAGCAGCTCCGCGTACCGCGGGTCCTCGCCGTGCGCCCCGGCGGCGTGGGTGAGCAGCCGGGCGGCGACGGTGACGTACGGCTGCTCCGGCGTCTCGATGCCGGCGGCGCGGGCGATCCGGGGCACGGACTGGACGCCCGCGAGTTCCTGGAAGCCGCCGGAGTTGGCCTTGGTGACCTGCCGGACGAGCGGGGTGCCGGGCACGGGCAGGAAGCCGACCTCGCCGGCGCCCCCGGTGAAGCCGCGGTGCAGCCGGCCGCCGAGGACGACGGCGGCGCCCATGCCCTCCTCGTTCCACAGCAGGAAGAAGTCCGCGTGGCCGCGGGCGGCGCCGACGCGCTGCTCGGCGACGGCGACGAGGTTGACGTCGTTCTCGTACTCGAACGGCATGGGCAGGACGGCGGCCAGCTCCTCCAGGAGGGTGGGGGAGTGCCAGCCGGGGAGGTGGGAGGCGTAGCGCAGGCGCCCGGTGGCCGGGTCGAAGGCGCCGGGGGTGCCGATGACGAGGCGGCGGACGTCCTCGGCGGTGACGCCGGCCGCCTTGACGGCCCCGTCGAGGGCGTCGGCGACCTGGCGGACGACGCCGGAGGCGGAGCGGCCGGGGGTGCGGAGCTCGTACTCGCCGACGATCTCGCCGGTGATGTCGGCGACGGCGGCGCGGATGCGGAACTGGTTGACGTCGAGTCCGGCGGCGTACGCGGCGCGCGCGTTCACCGCGTAGAGCTGGGCGTTGGGTCCGGGCCGGCCTTCGGTGGTGCCGGTGGCGACGACGAGCCCGGCCGCTTCGAGGCGGGCGAGGAGCTGGGAGGCGGTCGGCTTGGACAGGCCGGTGAGCTTGCCGATCCGGGTGCGCGAGAGGGTGCCGTGCTCCAGGAGGAGGTCCAGGGCGGCGCGGTCGTTCATGGCCCGCAGGACGCGTGGTGTTCCGGGGGTTCCCGGGGCCGTACCGGCCATGAGATCGCACCTGCCCTTCGACGCTGGTCGGGCCATTGTGCTGCCTGTCGGCGGGCCCGTTCTCCCACTGCTCTGTTAGGAAAGTTTCCTATTCGGTGGGAGGAAGGTAAGGCGGCCGTCACGGGGGCGTCAATACCCGGGGACGCGCGACGCCCCCGAAGGCAACCAAAGCGTTACCCGCGGGGGCGTCGGGGCCCCGGACGTCCGGCCCCGCAACGAGGGGGACGCGGAGGAGAAGGAGGAGCCGAGGGCTACTTCGAGAGGTCCTTCGGCAGCGGGGTCGTCGCCGCCGACTGCGGCGAGGTCGTCGAGGCGAACACGGACGGCGCCGCCATGCCCGCCGTCGGGTCCGCCGCCTCCTCGGCCTGCGCCGGAACCCCGCCGACGATCCGGATGCCGGCCTCGTCCAGACCCCGCTTGATGCGCCAGCGCAGCTCGCGCTCCACGCCCAGGGCCTTGCCCGGCATCGTCTTCGCCGAGACCCGGACGGTCATGGAGTCGAGCAGCACCTCACTCAGGCCGAGCACCTCCACCGGGCCCCACAGGCGCTCGTTCCACGGCTCGTCCTTCGTCATGGAGTCCGCCGCCTCGGCGATCACCGACCGCACCCGCTCCAGGTCCTCCGTCGGCCGGACGGTCACGTCCACGCCCGCCGTCGCCCAGCCCTGGCTGAGGTTTCCTATCCGCTTGATCTCGCCGTTGCGCACGTACCAGATTTCGCCGTCCACACCGCGCAGCTTGGTCACCCGCAGGCCCACCTCGACGACCTCGCCGGAGGCCACGCCCGCGTCGACCGAGTCGCCCACGCCGTACTGGTCCTCCAGGATCATGAAGACGCCCGAGAGGAAGTCCGTCACCAGGTTCCGCGCGCCGAAGCCGATCGCCACACCGGCCACGCCGGCCGAGGCCAGCAGCGGCGCGAGGTCGATCTTGAAGGCGCCGAGGATCATCAGCCCCGCCGTGCCCAGGATGAGGAAGGACGCGACCGAGCGCAGGACCGAGCCGATCGCCTCCGAGCGCTGCCGGCGCCGCTCGGTGTTGACGAGGAGACCGCCCAGCGCCGTCCCCTCCACCGCCTGCGCCGAACGGTTCATCCGCTCGATCAGCTTCGTCAGCGCACGGCGGACGGCCATCCGCAGCAGCAGCGCGACGATCAGGATCAGCAGGATGCGCAGCCCGGTGTTCAGCCAGGTGGACCAGTTCTCCTCCACCCAGCTCGCCGCGTTCGTGGCCTTCTCCGCGGCCTCGTCCAGGGTCACCGGAATGGGCTCGGGTTCGGTGGCAGCCGCCAGGGCGGACCAGGACACGGGGCAACCTCCAGGGATCGCGGACGCAGGTCTTCCACACTAACGGGGCGTCGGACATGGTCCTGTTGCCGTGTTCGAGGGAGAGGCGGACCTCACCTGGGCAAGTAAGAGGCAGGTAAGCGGAAGGCGGTGCAAGGAGCCGCCGATGTGGTCGAGAACACTCCGGGCCCGTCACCCCGATTCCCGCACGTGGTGGCGCATCGCCGGGCCATGAGGAGAGACTGAGAGCAGTTCGTCCCGGCGCGAGCCACGCGCCGCCGGCGTCATAGGAGGCATCCGTGCCGCATGTCCTGGTCCTCAACGCGTCGTACGAGCCGCTCGGCGTCGTACCGCTCCGCCGCGCACTCGTCCTCGTCCTGGAGAACAAGGCACTCTGCCTCGAGGAATCCGGCGCCTTCCTGCACAGCGAGACCCAAGTCCTCCCCGCGCCCAGCGTGGTGCGACTGAAGCGCTTCGTACGGGTCCCCTACCGGGGGCCCGTTCCCCTGACCCGCCGGGCGCTCTTCGCCCGCGACGGCGGGCGCTGCGTGTACTGCGGGGGCGTCGCCACCAGCGTCGACCACGTCATCCCGCGCAGCCGCGGCGGCACCCACGCCTGGGACAACGTGGTGGCGGCCTGCCGCCGCTGCAACCACGTCAAGGCGGACCGCCACCTCCGCGAGATCGGCTGGCGCCTGCGCCATCAACCGGCGCCGCCCTCCGGCCTCGCCTGGCGGATCATCGGCACCGGCCACCGGGACCCCCGGTGGCTGCCGTACCTCCAGCCGTACGGAGCCGAGGACGTGATGGCCCGGATCGACTCCGTCGCCGACGCCCCCGTGAGGGCGCTGACGACGGGTTGACCCGGGCCTTTCGCGTACGCGGGGCCTCCGGCACGGGAGCGGCGCACCCTCAGGGGGTGCTCCGCTCCCCGGTCGCGCCCTTCTCCGCGGGCGGCACCGGCTCACCCGGCGACGCCGGCTCCCCGGGCCCCGCGGTCCCGGTCGGCTCCGGCGCGTCCACGGCGTAGGTCTCCACGGACCAGAGCGAGTACCCGAACCGGGTCGCCCGGGTCTCGCCCTGCACCCGCAGGAAGCGCGTGTCCGCCGCGTCCATCCGGACCGACTCCCGGCCGCCGCGCCCGTCCGCGACGGTCGCCGCCGTGCGCCACACCCGGCCGTCGGCCGAGACCTGGACGCGGTAGCGGGAGGCGTACGCGTCCTGCCAGTGCAGCACCACCTGCCCTATCCGCGCGGGCTCGGCCAGTTCCAGCTGCCACCAGGCGCCGTCCTCGGCGGGGGAGGACCAGCGGGTGGCCGGGTCGCCGTCGGCCGCCGAGGACGCCGGGAAGTCCGGGGTCTCGTCGCCCGAGGAGGACGCCTTCGCCGTCCGCGCCAGATCCGGGCCCGCCGTCCGCGGGAAGGCCCGGACGGTCAGCACCCGTTCCTCGCCCGCGAAGGAGACCGGCACGCGGTACGAGCCGGCCGGCACGTCCGCCGCCACGGACACCTCCAGGGGCACGGTCGTCCGGGTCCCGCGCCGCACGGCCGCCTCCCGGGGCAGCACGACGGCGATGCCCTTCGGCGCCTTCGCCGTCAGTGCCCCGCGGACCTCCCCCGCGCGCGTGCCCGACAGCTCCACGTCCACCCGGCGCGCGGGCCCGCCGATCTCCGCGTCGGTCTCCGTGCGGGCCAGGGCGAGTCCGGCGCGGGGCCCGTCGGCGAACCACGGCACCAGCGCGCGCACGTCGGGGACCGCGCCCCCGTCGGTCCACACCACCCGCAGCGCGTCCGCCCGCAGCCCCTTCGGATCGGTCTGGGTCCAGCCCGAGGCCGACAGCGCGCCGAGCGCCCTCCAGCCCTCCCCGGGGACGTGCGCCTCCACGCGCGCGTCCGCGCTCCGGCCCCCGGCGGGCCCGGCGAGCACGGTCAGCGCCTCCACGGGCCGCGTCCGGTCGAGCCGCACCGTGTACGAGCCCGGGGCGCGCTCGGCCGGCGCCGCGGCGGTCCGGTCGGCGCCGGTCCAGGCCGTCGAATCCGCCACCGCGCGCGTGAGGAAGGGGTCGAGCACGCCCGCGCCGACCGTCACCCGGCTCGCGCCCAGGGCCTCCCGCTGCCGTTCGAGGTCCAGCCTGGCCCGCCAGGCTGCCGCGCCGTCGCCGCGCTCCTGGGCCAGCAGCATGTCGACCGCCGTCTCACCGGCCTCGCCGTACCGCGCGAGCTGTTCGAGCCAGGGGCCGGTCTCCGTGCCGAGGGCCGAGCCCGCGGTGGACGCGAGCCGTTCGGGTGCCCGGCGCATCACGGTGAACGCGGCCCGCAGCTCGCGCGCCGCCTTCTCGCGCGCGACGCGGCCGGCCGGTGTGTCCGGGGCGGTGAGCGAGGCGCGGAACGCGGCGAACAGCGGCGTCAGGTACGCCGACTCGCCCTTCGGGTCGAGGATCGAGGAGGAGGCGTTCCCGGCGAGCGCCCGCAGCGCCTCACGGGCCGCCGGGTCGGGGCCCGCGAGGTCGTCGACGGCGGCTCGCCAGGACTCCCGCGGCCGGTAGCCCCGCGGGTTCCAGGCGTAGTCGGCGGCGGTGAAGAGCGGGATGCGGGAGACCGTGGACTGTTCCATGGCGTGCGCGAGGAACGCGGCGGAACCGGCGGCCACGGCCGGCTCCCGGCCCAGGGCCGGGCCGAGGAAGAGGCGGTCCTGCGCGTAGTCGTTGACCGGGTAGTTGTCCATGGTGACCAGCGGGTGCCGCAGGGCGCCGCGCGCGCCGGCCAGCTCGCCGCCGGTGATGGTGCGCGGGACGACGCCGACACCGGTCCAGGCCACGCGCACGTCCGCGTCGAGCGTCTCGGCGAGCCGGGTGCGGTAGGCCGTCGTGCCGTCCTGGTAGTACTCCGTCGGCATCACCGTCAGCGGCTCGGAGCCCGGGTGGCGGTCGGCCAGGTGACGGGCGACGGTGTTCGCCACGCGCGCGTGGGCGGCGGCCGCCGCCTCGGGACCCCGCCCGAAGGTGTCGGCGTCCCTGTCGCAGTGCCACTCGTCGTACGAGGCGTCCTGGAACTGGAGCTGGAAGGCGCGCACCCCGAGCGC
Source organism: Streptomyces sp. NPDC104202 (assembly GCF_055584185.1). Taxonomy (NCBI): domain Bacteria; kingdom Bacillati; phylum Actinomycetota; class Actinomycetes; order Kitasatosporales; family Streptomycetaceae; genus Streptomyces; species Streptomyces sp. NPDC104202. The sequence continues at coordinate 35,170 of NZ_JBVJMN010000071.1, forward strand.
CCACAGGGAGTCGAGCTTCCGGGTCAGCGCCGCCACGTCGCCCGTCGAGGACAGGCACATGGACTGGGCGGGCGCCACGGCCCAGCCGAGCGTCACGTGCCGGGCCCTGGCCCGTTCGGCGAGCGCACGGAACTCCGCCTGCTGCGCGGCCGGGTAGGGCTCGCGCCACTGCGCCTGCCGGTACGGGTCGTCGCCCGGCGCGTACAGATAGCGGTTCTGCTTGGTCCGGCCCAGGAAGTCCAGCTGGGCGAGGCGCTGTCCGAGCGTCCAGGGACGTCCGTAGAACCCCTCGGTGATGCCCCGCTCGGCCGTGCCCGGCCAGTCGCGGACCACCACGCCGGGCACCTCGCCGCCGCTGCCGAGGAGTTGGCGGAGCGTCTGTACGGCGTGGAACAGGCCGTCCTCGCCGACGCCGTCCAGGACCACGGTCTCGCGCCCCTCGTGGCGGCCGGTCGCCAGGCGGTAGCCGCCGCGCGGCAGGTCGAGCCGCTCGGGCACGCCCAGGGCGGTCAGCGCCGCCTCGGCCGCCTCGCCGGAGGGGCCCGCGGCCCGGAGCACCGGGCCCCGGCCGGGGAGTCCGGTGTGGACGGTCCGCACCCCGGCGGCCCGGAGCAGCGCGCGCAGCTCGGCGAGGGCGTACGGATCGGCGTCGGCGTCGGCGAGCAGCGTCACCTCCTCGCCGAGGCGCACGGAGGGCCCGGCGGTGGCCAGGGACTGCGGCCGAGGCCACACCTCGGGCAGCGGGGCGACGACCGCGCCCGCCGACGAACGGGCGGGCGCCTTCGGGTCCGCCGGCGCCGCGGGGGCCTTCGGGTCCGCGGTCGGGGCCTTCGGGTCCGCCGTCGGGGCCGGGGAGGCCGGGGCCACCGGGGCCGCGTAGACCGGGCCCGGGGCGGCTCCGCCCAGGAGGCCGCCGATGACGGCGGCGGCGACGGCCGTCGCGGTGCCCTTCCTGCGCCCCAGGTGCACGGGGTCTCCCTTCGGACAGGCCCGGCCGCTCCGCCGGTTTGGTCACGAGTGGGTCACGAGCCCACCACCCGCCCCACGGACGTGTCAATGCACGAGGGCGATGTGTCGGCTTTGCCCGGCGAGCCGTCGGCGAGGTGACGTCACTTCGTCACTTTGCGCCGGTAAAACGAGGTGCGGTGGGTAGGGCTCAGTCGCACCCCCAGGTCCCACCAGTCGAGACGAACCGGGAGACCCCCGTGACCACGACCGCCCACCATCTCGGACGGATACGGATTCCGCAGCAGGCGCCGGACGACACCGCGCCGCTGACCAGCGAACCGCCGCTGCCCGACGCGGCACCCCTCACCAGTGAACCGCCGCTGACCGAGGCGGCACCCCTCACCAGCGAGCCCACCGCCCCCGGCAGCGCGGGTGGCACGGAGTCCCCCGGAGTGTGAAGTGACCCTGGCCCGTCTCGCCGCCCGTCACGGCGTCGCCACCGCGTACAGCCCCTCCGAGGGCGTCACCGTGCCCGTGCCCGACGCCACCGTGGTCGCCGTCCTCGGCGCGCTCGGGGTCGACGCGACCACGCCGGAGGCGGTCGACGCCGCCCTCGGCGCGGCGGAACGGGCCGAGGCGGAGCGCCTGTTGCCCGCCACCCTCGTCCACCGCGGGGGCGGCGAGCCGCTCCGCCCCCCGGCCGGCCTGCCGGTCGGCACCCGTCTGCGGGTCACCACCGAGGCGGGAGCCGTCCTCGGCGGCCGGGACTGGGAGCGGCTGCCCCTCGGCGTCCACACGGTCGAGGCGGAGGCGCCCGACGGCCGCACCGCCACCGCCACCCTGATCGTGAGCCCCGCGCGCGTGCCCGCCCCCGAGCACCGGACCTACGGGCTGCTCGTCCAGCTGTACTCCCTGCTCTCCTCACGCTCCTGGGGCATGGGCGACCTCGGCGACCTGCGCGAACTCGCCGGCTGGGCGGGCCGGACCCACGGCGCCGGTTTCGTCCAGGTCAACCCGCTCCACGCGGGCGTGCCCGGGGCGCCCACCGACCCCTCCCCGTACCGCCCCTCCTCGCGCCGCTTCCCCGACCCCGTCCACCTGCGGATCGAGGAGGTCCCCGAGTACGCACTGGTGGGCCCCGAGCGCCGCGAGGAGCTGGACCGGATCCTCGCCGACGCGGCCGAGCTGCGCGAACGGGTCCTCGGCAAGGGCGCGCTGATCGACCGGGACGCCGTGTGGGACGTCAAGCGGCGGGCCCTGGAGCTCGTCGTCGGCGCCGTGGAGCTCGGTCCGGGCCGGCGCGCCGACTTCCACGACTTCCTCGCCGAACGGGGCCGCGCCCTGGAGGACCACGCCACCTACCAGGCCCTCGCCGAACGGCACGGCCCGCACTGGCGGGAGTGGCCCGAGGAGCTGCGCCGGCCCCGCACGGCGGAGGCGGCCGTCCGCGCCGACCCGGACCTCGCCGCCCGCGTCGACTTCCACTGCCGGCTCGCCTGGCTGACGGACCGGCAGCTGGCCGACGCCGCCGCGGCGGCCCGGGAGGCCGGGATGGCGATCGGGATCGTGCACGACCTGGCCGTGGGCGTCCATCCCGAGGGCTCCGACGCCTGGGCGCAGCAGGACGCCTTCGCGGCCGGCATGTCGGTCGGCGCCCCGCCGGACGCCTTCAACTCCCGGGGGCAGGACTGGGGCCTGCCGCCGTGGCGGCCCGACGCCCTCGCGGCCGCGGGCTACGCCCCGTACCGCGGGCTCCTGCGCGAACTCCTGCGCCACGCGGGCGCGCTGCGCATCGACCACGTCATGGGCCTGTTCCGGCTCTGGTGGGTGCCGGAGGGGCTCGAACCCACCGAGGGGACCTACGTCCGCTACGACGCCGAGGCGATGCTCGCCGTCCTCGTCCTGGAGGCGCACCGCGCCGGCGCCCTCGTCATCGGCGAGGACCTCGGCACGGTCGAGCCGGGGGTGCGGGAGCGACTGGCCGGCAGCGGGGTGTTCGGCACCTCGGTGCTGTGGTTCGAGCGGGACTGGGCGGGCACCGGCCGGCCGCTGCCGGCGGAGGAGTGGCGCGCGGAGTGCGTCGCCACGGCCACCACCCACGACCTGCCGTCCACCGCCGCCCGGCTCTCCGGCGACCACGTCGCCCTGCGTCACCGGCTCGGGCTCCTGGACGGCGACCCGGAGCGCGACCGGGCGGCGGACGCGGTCGAGACCGCCGAGTGGCTGGGCCTGTTCCAGCGGCTCGGGCTGCTGCCGGAGGGGCCGGGGGACGAGCAGGCCGCGATCCGGGCCGTCCACCGGTTCCTGCTGGCCACCCCGGCCCGGATGGTGGGGGTGTGGCTGCCGGACGCGGTGGGCGACCGCAGGCCGCAGAACCTGCCAGGCACCTGGGACCAGTACCCCAACTGGCGGCTGCCGGTGGCGGGCCCGGACGGCCAGCCGCTGACCCTCGAACAGCTCGCCGCCTCGCCCCGGGCGCACGCCCTGCTGCGGGAGCTGCACACCCGTACGGACCCCGGCGGACCGGCCGCCGTCCGGCGGGGCGCCCGTACGGCACCCCCGGGCGCGCGGTCCGTTTAGGTGTTCGCTACGTTTGCACCGTGGACAAGAAGAACGCACTGCGCGCCGGCTCCATCGCGGCCGGTACGACGCTGATGATGCTGCTCATGTCGTCCCCCGCGCTCGCGCTGACCCGCGACGACGGTGACGACCCGGCCCCCAAGCTGAGTGTCGTCGAGACGCTCGGCCTGTTCGTGGCCACCCCGCTGGTGCTGTTCCTGGTCATCATCGGCCTGGTGATGGTGCTCGACAAGTCCAAGAAGGCGTAACCGCCTCCACGGTCCGACGCCGAGGGCGGGGGGGGGGGGGGGGGGGGGGGGGGGGGGACCGGGGGGGGGGGGGGGGGCCCCGGTGCGCCCTCTGGGGGGCAGCGGAG
>NZ_JBVJMN010000072.1:0-39014 GCF_055584185.1 Streptomyces sp. NPDC104202
CCCCCCCCCCCCCCCCCCCCCCCCCCCCCCCCCCCCCCCCCCCCCCCCCCCCCCCCCCCCCCCCCCCCCCCCCCCCCCCCCCCCCCCCCCCCACCGCCGTACGACCCCTCGGAGAGCACCCCATGCGCACCCCCCGCCACATTCGGACCGGCCGCGGCCGGCACGCCGCCGTCGCCGCCCTGCTGTGCGCCGCCGTCGCGGCCGGCGCCGCGGCCTGCGGCCCGTCAGCGGACGGCGCGCGGGAGGACGGGGCCGCCCCGCGGCCGACCGGACCGGCCGGCGCGGGGACGACGGGCCCCTTCGGGGAGCTGACGGGGGCGCAGATCGTCGGCAAGGCGTTCGCGGCGACGCGGGCGGCGACGTCCCTCACCCTCGACGTCGACCTGCGGTCCGCCGACGAGCCGACGAAGGGCTACCTGTCCCTGGACCGCAGGGGGAAGTGCGCCGGCACCCTGTCGCTCGGCACGGCCAGCACGGCCGAACTGGTCAAGGCCGACGACCGGAACGTCTACCTGCGCTTCGACGAGGCGTTCCTGCGCGAGCAGGTCAAGGGTGAGAGCCCCGAGGTACAGGAGGCCACCCTCGACCAGCTCCGGGGACGGTGGACGAAGGTGCCGCTGACCGACCCCGACGCGAAGGACATGACGGCGCTCTGCGACCTGGAGTCGCTGCTGTCCTCGTTCGACGGGGACGCGAGCGGGATCGTGAAGGGCGGGGAGACCACCGTCGACGGCCGGAAGGCACTGGCGCTGACGGAGCCGGCCGGCGGCGGCGAGACCAGCACGGTCTACGTGGCCACCGAGGGCACGCCGTACGTCCTGAGGATCGTCACGACCGGTGGCGACGAGCCGGGGACGATCACCTTCTCCCGGTACGGCAGGCCGGTCGTCGCGAAGGCCCCCGCCGCGAAGGACGTCGTCGTCACCGAGTGACCGGGCGGACGCACGCGCGCGAGCGGGGCCGTCACGGAGGAGCGGCCCGGCCCGCGCGCGGGCGGACGCGTGACCTCGTCCGGGGTCAGATGCGGTGGCGCACCCAGACGTTGGGCTCGACGTAGACCGCGTAGCCACGGGTGGCCTGGCAGTGGACGGGGACCAGGGCCCCCTCCACCTCGACCGGGCCGTCCGCGTCGAACGGGAGGCCGGTCCACTTGCGCCACTGCTCGACGGAGCCGGAGACCGTCATCGAGGCGGCGGCCACGCCCTCGATCCTGCCGCCCGCGCGCACGTGGACCCGGAGCCACGGGTCGTGCGGCAGTCCGTCGCCCTCCCGGGTGCGGAAGGCGTACTCGTGGATCGAGGTGCCGGACTCCAGGTGCTTGCCGTTCGGGCGGACCGGCGCCACCAGTTCGGCGAAGCCGCGCGCGGCCGCGTTGTCCCGCATGGCGGCCAGCATCCGGTGCGAGACCCCGCGGCCCAGGGCCGTGGTGTCGACCGTGATCTCGATCGCGCTGACCGTGTCGGCCTCGCGGCCGTGCTTCAGGTCGGAGAAGGCCCAGAGGAGCACCTCGTCCCAGCCGCGCGCGGGCAGTTCGCGGCGGCCGTCCAGGTCGAGGCGGAAGGGGACGCTGAAGCCCCGGGCCACGACCTTGCCGTCGGCGTCGGTGGCGACCAGGACGAACTCCGGCATCTCGCGCACGATCCGGCCGATGTTCGCCCAGCCCACCGGGTCGTACATCATGAACTCGGGCCACAGGTCCTGCATGCCCCACATCGGCCCTTCCAGTTCGGGGCGCTCGGCGAGGGTCGATATGTTGAGGTCCATGCGGGCAGGATAGGGATCGCTGCGTACTACACCAACCGGATTTCGAGCCGGGTTCCCTCGTGGATTTCCCGACAGGTCTTCCCGACCGGACGGTGCGTCACGGGAGTTTCTGCTGCGGGCAGGCCGCCAGGACCCGCTTCATCGCGTCCCGTTCGCCCTTCGTCACCCACACCCCGTACTTCTTCTTCACGGCGATCTGCCGTGCCACGTAGGTGCAGCGGTAGGCCCCGTTCGGCGGCAGCCAGGTCGCCGCGTCGCCGTCGGACTTGCGGCGGTTCGTCGAGGCGTCGACGGCGAGGAGGTTGAGCGGGTCGTTGGCGAAGCGGCGCCGGGTCTCGCCGTCCCACTTCTGCGCGCCCTTCTGCCAGGCGTCCGAGAGCGCGACGACGTGGTCGACGTCGACCTTGCTGCGGCCCCGCGCGTAGTCGATGGAGGCGCCCGTGTACGGGTCGCGCGCGAGCGTGCCGGAGGCGACCTTGCAGTGGCCGTCGGTGAAGCGGACCCCCGTCAGGTCGCGCTTGAGTATGTCGTCGCGGGTGCCGCAGCCGTTGCCGTCGACGTCCACCCAGGCGCGGCCGAACTTCTCCCGCTCGTAACCGGTCTTCGGGGCGCGGCCCTTGACGGTCAGGGTCTCCACGGCCGCCAGCGCGCTGCCGCGCGCGGCGGGCTTGCCGCCCGACCCCCCGCCGGGCTCCGGCGTGCCGGCGCCCGGCGAGCAGGCGGTGGTGACGAGCGCCGCGGCGGCGAGCGCCACGACGGCCGGGATGCTGCGGCGGCTGCGGTACGTCCGTGGTGTGAACACCCCTGAATCCTAGGGGTGTCCGAAAAGTCCGTTCCCCCGCCTGTCCGGCGGAGGCTCCGGCGAGCAGCCGGCGAGGCCGGGGCCGGCCCCCGCTCCCGCCGGACCGACGGCGGCTCAGACCTTCCCGATGCCGAGGGTGTTCTCGGAGGGCAGCAGGCCCGAGCCGATCGCGGCCAGCCAGGGACCGCCGAGCAGGTCGGCGAGGCGGGCGGCGTCCTCGGGGCCGAGGACGTCCCAGGGGGCGGCGGCCAGTTCGTCCGTGCGCCGTTCGACCTCGGCGCGCAGCGCGCGGCCGGCCTCCGTGACGGCGCCGGCCGGGTCGAGGAGCCCACGTGCGGTCAGGCGCGCCCGGGCGGCGGACCACTCGGCGGCGCTCCAGCCGCGGCTCTCGAAGACGGGCTCGGGGGCGGCGCCGACCGCCGCGAAGGAGACGAGCGCCTCGACCGGGTCGAGTCCGGCGGCCAGGAGCGCGACGAGGTGCCCGTCGCCGCGGTGTTCGCGCAGGACCGTCGCGGCCTGCCAGAGGACGAGGTGCGGGGCGTCGGGCCACGGCAGCTCCGCGTTGGCGGCGGCGAGCGGGCGGCCCGCGAGTCCCAGGGGCACGACGGCCTCGGCGGCGCGGCGGGCGAGGCCGGCGGCCTCGGCGAGCCCGGGGTCCGCGACCGCGTCGTCGCCGAGGACGGCCCGGTAGGTGCGGTCCACGGCCCGCAGCCGGGCGGCGAGCACCTCGGCGGGGGCGGCGGTCTCCCAGGCGGCGGGGACGTACCGGGCGACCATCGCCGGACTGAAGCTGTAGAAGGCGGAGGCCGTCCGGGCCGTGCCGGGGGCGCCGAGGGGCGCGGCCCGCCAGGCGAAGTAGGAGGGCCAGCGCTCGGAGGTGTCGTAGCCGAGGGCGGCGGCCTCGTCGAAGGCCTCGGGGGCGTAGTACACGAGGGCGTGCAGGGGTTCGAGCAGGTGCCACATCTGGCGTACGCGTCCGGGTTCCACGGTCTCCTCTTTTCTCCGCACCCATCGTCTTGTCACTGACAAGATTGCTCCGGCCCGGGAAACTTGTCAATGCCTAGATACGGGCTAGGCTGCTCCCATGACGAGCCGGAACAGCTACCACCACGGCGACCTGCGACAGGCCGTCCTCTCCGCCGCCCTCGACGTCATCACCGCCGAAGGCCCCGGCGCACTGAGCCTGCGCGACCTCGCCCGCCGCGCCGGGGTCTCCCACGCCGCCCCCGCCCACCACTTCAAGGACCGCACCGGCCTCCTCACGGCCATCGCCGCCCAGGGGTACGAGCTGCTCGCCGAGGCCCTCGCCGGCACGCCCGAACTGCGCGAGCGCGGCGTGCGGTACGTCCGCTTCGCCGTCGCCCACCCCGCGCACTTCAGCGTCATGTTCCAGCCGGAGCTGCTCCGCGCCGACGACCCCGGCCTCGTCGCCGCGCGCGAACGGGCCTCCGCCGAACTCCGCGCCGGCGTCGCCGCCCTGCCGCCGGGGACCGCCGCCCCGGCCGACGCCCCCGCGGCGGCCGGCGCCGATCCCGTGCGGGACGCCCCCGACGCGCGTACCGTCGGCATCGCCGCCTGGTCGCTCGCCCACGGCTTCGCGACCCTGCTGCTCACCCACAACCTGGACGGAGCGGTCGGGGACCGGGAACCGGGCGACGTGTTCCGGACGTTGACCGGCCTGATGTTCGGGACCGAGCCCCCCGCGGAGGGCCGGCACGGATGAACGGATCACGATGCACGCTCGGCTCGGGCGCACGGCCGCCGCCCTCCTCGCCCTGACCGTCACGGCGACCCTCACCGCGTGCGGCTCGGCCGCCGCCGGACCGGGCGCCGCGTCCACCGCCCCGCGCGCCGCCACCGCACCGCCCGTCACCGCGCCGAACGGCACCGCACCGCCCGCCGCCGCGCCCCTCTCCCCCTTCGCGCCCGGCGCCGCCGCCCTCTCCCCGTGGCGCGGCTCGTGGGCCGCCTCGCCGCAGCAGCCGCTCGACGTCGCCTGGTCGGGCCGGGGCTTCACGGACCGGACGCTGCGCCAGACGGTCCGCCTCTCGGTCGGCGGCGACCGGGTGCGCGTCGAACTCACCAACCGCTACGGCACCGCCCCGCTGCGCGTCACCCGCGCCACCGTGGCCCGCGCCGCCCCGTCGGGCGACGGCTCGCTCGTACCCGGAACGGTCCGGGCCCTCCGCTTCGGCGGCCGGACCTCCGTGGCGGTCCCGCCCGGCGACACCCTCCTCAGCGACGCCGCGGACCTCCCGGTCGAGGCCCTCGCCCCGCTCACCGTCACCCTGTACCTGGCGGAGCCGACCGGTCCCGCCACCTTCCACCGCATCGCCGCCACCAGCCTCCTCGCCCGCGGCGACCACAGCGCCGACCCCTCGGGAGCGGCCTTCCGGGAGACCAGCGGCTCCTGGTACTACCTGTCCGGCGTCGAGGTCTCCGGCGGCCGCGAGGCCGTACGCCGGGGCGGCGTCGTCGCGTTCGGCGACTCGATCACCGACGGCGCGGGCGCCACCAGGGACGCGGACGACCGCTACCCCGACGAACTGGCCGAGCGCCTCGCCGCCGCCGGCGCCCCCCGCGCCGTCCTCAACCACGGCATCAGCGGCAACCAGGTCGTCAACGACACCACGTGGGCCGGCGAGAAGGCCCTCACCCGCTTCCGCCGGGACGTCCTCACCGAACGGGGCGTCCGCACCGTCATCCTCCTGGAGGGCATCAACGACCTCGGCTCCAGCGAGGTCAACCCGCCCTCCACCGCCACGCCCGAGGTCACCGTCGAGCGGCTGATCGCCGCCCACCTCACCCTCGTCGCCGAGGCCCGCGCCCACGGCCTCCGCGTCATCGGCGCGACCCTCACCCCCGTCGGCGGCTCCCCCTACGACACCCCCACCGTCGAGGCCAGGCGGACCGCCTTCAACGACTGGGTCCGCACCTCCGGCGCCTACGACGCCGTCGTCGACTTCGACCGCGCCCTCGCCGACCCCGCGGCCCCCCGCCGCCTCCTCCCGGCCTACGACTCCGGCGACCACCTCCACCCCGGCGACGCCGGCTACCGCGCCATGGCCGGGGCCGTCGACCTCGACGCCCTCTGACGGGCCCCTTCCCGCCCGGCCGGCCGCCGGGCGGGAAGGGGACACGGGGTCAGGAGTCGAGGATCGTCGTGAGGAACTCGCCCGTCCACGCCAGGAGTTCCCGGCCCACCACCGGCTTGCCGCCGATCTTCCCCGTCGTCGGACGCGGCACGAGGATCTGGTGGACGGCCGGCTTGATGACCGTCCGCGGGTGGAGACGCTTCAGCCGCAGCTCCTGCGACTCCCGCAGCTCCACCGGGGCGAAGCGGATGTTGGAGCCCTGGAGGACGATCTCGCCGACGCCGCAGGAACGGGCCAGCATCCGCAGACCCGCGACCAGGAGCAGGTTCTCGACCGGCTCGGGCAGCTTGCCGTAGCGGTCGGTGAGCTCCTCGCGGACGGCGCGGATGTCCTCCTCGGAGTTGGCGGAGGCGATGGAGCGGTAGGCCTGGAGGCGCAGCCGCTCCCCCGGGGCGTAGTCGTGCGGCATGTGGGCGTCGACCGGCAGCTCGATCTTGACCTCCAGCGGGGCCTCCTCCTCGGCCCCGCCCTCCATCTGCGCCCGGTAGTCGGCGACCGCCTCGCCGACCATGCGGACGTACAGGTCGAAGCCGACGCCCGCGATGTGGCCGGACTGCTCGCCGCCCAGGAGGTTGCCCGCGCCGCGGATCTCCAGGTCCTTCATCGCCACGTACATGCCCGCGCCCATCTCGGTGTGCTGGGCGATCGTCGCGAGCCGCTCGTGGGCGGTCTCGGTGAGCGGCTTCTCCGGCGGGTACAGGAAGTAGGCGTAACCGCGCTCGCGGCCGCGGCCGACCCGGCCGCGCAGCTGGTGCAGCTGGGACAGGCCGAAGTTGTCGCCGCGCTCCACGATAAGGGTGTTGGCGTTGGAGATGTCGATGCCGGACTCCACGATCGTCGTGGAGACGAGGACGTCGAACTTCTTCTCCCAGAAGTCCACCACGACCTGTTCGAGCGCGGACTCCGACATCTGGCCGTGGGCGGTGGCGATCCGCGCCTCGGGGACGATCTCGCGCAGCCGGGCCGCGGCCCGGTCGATGGAGTCGACCCGGTTGTGGATGTAGAAGACCTGCCCCTCGCGCAGGAGTTCGCGGCGGACGGCCGCGCCGATCTGCTTCTCCTCGTACGGGCCGACGAAGGTCAGGACCGGGTGGCGCTCCTCCGGCGGGGTGGTGATCGTCGACATCTCGCGGATGCCGGTGACCGCCATCTCCAGCGTCCGCGGGATGGGGGTGGCGGACATCGTCAGCACGTCGACGTTGGCCCGCAGCTTCTTCAGCTGCTCCTTGTGCTCGACGCCGAAGCGCTGCTCCTCGTCGACGATGACGAGGCCGAGGTCCTTGAACTTCGTCTCGGAGGAGAAGAGGCGGTGGGTGCCGATGACGATGTCGACGGAGCCCTCGCGCAGCCCCTCCATCGTCGCCTTCGACTCGGTCTCCGTCTGGAACCGGCTCAGCGCCCGCACCTTCACCGGGAACTGCGAGTAGCGCTCGCTGAACGTGCCGAAGTGCTGCTGGACCAGCAGCGTCGTCGGGACCAGGACGGCCACCTGCTTGCCGTCCTGGACCGCCTTGAAGGCCGCCCTGACCGCGATCTCCGTCTTGCCGTAGCCGACGTCGCCGCAGATGAGGCGGTCCATGGGGACGGTCTTCTCCATGTCCTCCTTCACCTCGGCGATGGTGGACAGCTGGTCGGGCGTCTCCGCGTACGGGAAGGCGTCCTCCAGCTCCCGCTGCCAGGGGGTGTCCGGGCCGAAGGCGTGGCCGGGGGCCGCCATCCGCGCCGAGTACAGCTTGATCAGGTCGGCCGCGATCTCCTTGACGGCCTTCTTCGCGCGCTGCTTCGTCTTCGTCCAGTCCGCGCCGCCGAGCCGGTGCAGGGTCGGCGCCTCGCCGCCCACGTACTTGGTGACCTGCTCCAGCTGGTCGGTGGGGATGTAGAGCCGGTCGCCGGGCTGGCCGCGCTTGGCGGGGGCGTACTCGACGAGGAGGTACTCGCGGGTGGCGCCCTGCACGGTCCGCTGGACCATCTCCACGTACCGGCCCACGCCGTGCTGCTCGTGCACGATGTAGTCGCCGACCTCCAGGGTCAGCGGGTCGATCGTCTTGCGCCGCTTGGCCGGCATCCGCTGGCCGTCCTTGCCGGCCGCCTTCTGCCCGGACAGGTCCGTCTCGGTGAGGACGGCCAGCTTCAGCGCCGGGTCCACGAAGCCGTGGTCGAGGGAGCCGGTCGACACGTGCACCACGGACGGGGAGATCTCGGCGAGGTCCGCGTCGAGCCGGGCCGCGATGCCCTCGCCGCCGAGGACCTCCACGGTGCGGGACGCCGGGCCGTGCGCCTCCGTCACGAAGACCGTGCGCCAGCCGTCGGCCAGCCAGCCCTTGGTGTCCGCCAGCGCGCGGGCGGTGTCGCCGCGATAGGACTCCGGGGCGTGCATGCCGAGGGTCAGGGTGTCCCCCGACACGATCTCGTCCGCCGCGAACGGCGACACCGTCCACCAGGCGATGTCCAGCTCGCGCGCCCGGTCCCGGACGTCCGCGATGCCCCACAGCGAGGCCGCGCCGACGTCGATCGGGGCCTCGCCGCCCCCGGCCGTCGCCGCCCACGACGCCTGGAGGAACTCCTGCGAGGTGGCCACCAGGTCCGCCGCCCGGGTGCGGACCCGCTCCGGGTCGCAGACCACGGCCAGGGCGCCCTTCGGCAGCACGTCGAGCAGCAGCTCCATGTCGTCGACGAGGACCGGCGCGAGGGACTCCATGCCCTCGACGGCGATGCCCTCGGCGATCCTGTCCAGCAGCTCGCCGAGCTCCGGGTGCGCCTCGGCCAGCTCACGGGCCCGCGCGCGGACGTCGTCGGTCAGCAGCAGCTCACGGCAGGGCGGCGCCCACAGACCGTGCTCGGCGACCTCCAGGGACCGCTGGTCCGCCACCTTGAAGTAGCGGATCTCCTCGACGTCGTCGCCCCAGAACTCGATGCGGAGCGGGTGCTCCTCGGTCGGCGGGAAGACGTCCAGGATGCCGCCGCGCACGGCGAACTCGCCGCGCTTCTCGACCAGCTCCACCCGCGCGTACGCGGCCGCCGCCAGCCCCTCCACCACCGTGTTCAGATCCGCCGTGCCGCCGCTCCGCAGGGCCACGGGCTCCAGGTCGCCCAGGCCCTTGACCTGCGGCTGGAGCACCGAGCGGATGGGCGCGACGACCACGCTGACCGGCCCGGCCGCCGGGTCGTCGTCGCGGGGGTGGGCGAGCCGGCGCAGCACGGCGAGCCGGCGCCCGACGGTGTCCGAGCGGGGCGACAGCCGCTCGTGCGGCAGCGTCTCCCACGAGGGGTACTCCACGACCGTGTCCGGGTCCAGCAGCGACCGCAGCGCCGCGGCCAGGTCCTCGGCCTCCCGCCCGGTGGCGGTGACGGCGAGGACCGGGCGGCCGGAGTCGCGGGCGAGCGCGGCCAGCGCGAAGGGGCGCGCGGCGGCCGGACCCACCAGGTCCACATGCGGACGGTTCCCGTCGGCGGCGGCCTTCACCGCCTCGGCGAGAGCCGCGTCCTTGACGACGACATCGAGCAGACCGTGCAGGCTCATGAGGGTGTCCATCCCGAGGGGTGCCGGAGGCGGGCAACGCGAACAGCCCGACACGTCGTACGGGCCGGGGTGTCCAGCGTACGACGGTGCACCGACAGCCGCTTCCGAAACACGGGCGGCCCCGGTGGAGCTCCACCGGGGCCGTACCGCTGCGCACCGTGACCGCTACTCGCTCGCGATCGCGTTCAGGACGTTCATCCGGCCCGCCCGGAAGGCCGGGACGAGGGCCGCGAAGAGGCCCACGAAGGCCGATCCGACGAAGACCGTGAGGATGGTCGGCCACGGGATCTCCAGCACGCCCAGCCCCTCCAGGGCCAGCAGCTTCTGGGCCGCCGTGCCCCAGCCCATGCCCAGGCCGAGGCCGAGGAGGGCGCCGAAGAGGGCGATCACCACCGATTCCAGGCGGATCATGCGGCGCAGCTGGCGGCGGGAGAGGCCGATGGCCCGCATGAGGCCGATCTCCCGGGTCCGCTCGACCACCGACAGGGCGAGGGTGTTCACCACGCCGAGGACGGCGACGACGATCGCCAGGGCGAGGAGCCCGTACACGATGTTGAGGAGCTGGCCGACCTGGTCCTTCAGGTCCTCCTTGTAGTCGGCCTGGTTGCTCGCCTTGTACTGGGGGTAGGGCGCGAGGGCGTCCTTGACGGCCTGGTACGCCTGCGCCTCCTGGCCGTCCTTCGCGCCGGCGAGGAGCAGCAGGCTCTGCGGCATCCGTTCGGCGGGGACGTACTCGGCGAGCGTGGCGACGTTCACGTACATCGCGCCCTTGTCGACCTGGCCGGTGTCCGCGGTGATCGCGGCGACCTTCAGCCGCGCCGTGCGGCCGCCCTGGAAGGCGAGGGTCAGGACGTCGCCGACCTTCACCCCGTGCTCGGCCGCGTAGTCGCTGCCGACGGACATCGCGCCCTTGCCGTAGGCGTCGGCCAGGGTGCCGGCCGTCGTCTCGCGGCGCAGGTCCTTCATGTACGTCGGGTCGGTCGCGGCCAGGTCGGCCGTGGTGACCTTGCCGCGCGGGTCGGTGACCTTGGCGTCGACCCAGCGGTACTCGGTGACGTGGTCCAGGTCCGGGACCTTCTCCAGGGCGGCCTGCGCCTGCGGCACGATCGGCTGTCCGGTGCCGGACTGCACGATGAAGTCGGCGCCGACCGAGCGGTCGAGCTCCTCGGTGGCCGAGGCGACCATGGAGGACCCGACGACCGAGAGGCAGGCCACGAGCGCGAGGCCGATCATCAGCGCGGCGCCGGTGGCGCCGGTGCGGCGCGGATTGCGCAGCGCGTTGCGTTCGGCCATCCGGCCGACCGGGCCGAAGACCCGCAGGACGACCACGCCGAGGGCGCGGACCACGCCGCCCGCCAGGAGCGGGCCGACGATCACGAAGCCGAGGAGCGACAGGACGACGCCGAGGCCCAGCCAGAGGGAGCCGGGGCCCGCCTCGGCCGCGCGGGTCGCGGTCCACAGCGCCGCGGCGCCGGCGGCGGTCAGGAGCAGTCCGACCGCTCCCCGCACCCGGCCGGCCTTGCCGTCGGCGGGGGTGCCCGCGTCGCGGAGGGCGGCCATCGGGGAGACCTTGCCGGCGCGGCGGGCCGGGATGTAGGCGGCGAGGACGGTGACGACCACGCCGAGGACGAGGCCGACGACCGGGGTCGTCCACTTCACCGTGAGGTCGCGGGTCGACAGCTCCATGCCCACCGCGGACATCAGCTTCATCAGGCCGACGGCGAGTCCGACGCCTGCCGCGACGCCGGCGACCGAGCCGACGACGCCGAGGAGCACGGCCTCGACGAGGACGGAGCGGTTCACCTGCCGGCGGCTGGAGCCGATGGCCCGCATCAGGCCGATCTCGCGGGTGCGCTGGGCGACGAGCATGGAGAAGGTGTTGACGATGAGGAAGATGCCGACGAGGAAGGCGATCCCGGCGAAGCCGAGCATCGCGTACTTCATGACGTCGAGGAATCCGGCGACGTCCTCGCGGCCCGCGTCCGCGGCCTCGGCGGCCGTCTGGAGCTTGTAGCCGTCGCCCAGGGCGGCGGCGATGTCCGCCTTCAGGGCCTCGTCCTCGACCCCGGGCCGGGCGTCAGCCGTGATCTGGGTGAACAGACCTTCCTTGCCCAGCAGTTCGCGCTGCGCGGTGGCCGTGTCGAAGTAGACGACCGTGGCGCCCGGGTTGGTGACCTTGAAGTCGACGATCCCGGAGATCTTCGCCGTGAAGTCGCCGGTGACGGAGATCGTGCGCAGCGGGTCGCCGATCTTCAGGTGGTGCTTCTCGGCGGTGGCGCCGTCGACGACCACGTCGGTCGGGCCGCGCGGCTCGTGGCCGGAGACCAGCTCCACCGAACGCAGCTCGTTCGGCGTCCAGTTGACGGCGATCGTCGGCGCTCCGCCGGTCGGTCCGACGTTCTTGTCGTGCCCGTCGACGACGGTGACGCCGGTGGAGGCGACCGAGCCCTGGGCGGCCTGGACGCCCTTCACCGCGCGCACCCGCTCGACGAGCGCGGCGGGCAGGGCCTCGGGGCGTCCGGTCCGCGGGGTCTCGTCGTCGGCCGCCGCGCCCTTGGGGCTGACGGTGACGTCGGACGCGGTCACGGCGAAGAGCTTGTCGAAGGTGGTGTTCATGGTGTCCGTGAACACCAGGGTGCCGCTGACGAACGCGACGGAGAGCAGGACGGCGATGGCGGAGAGCGCCATCCGGCCCTTGTGCGCGAAGAAGTTGCGCAGCGACGTCTTGAGGACGCTCATGACGTCCGCCCGCGCGCGTCGAAGTCCTTCATGCGGTCGAGGACGGCGTCGGCGGTCGGCCGCTCCATCTCGTCCACGATCCGCCCGTCGGCGAGGTAGAGGACCCGGTCCGCGTAGGAGGCGGCGACCGGGTCGTGGGTGACCATGACGATCGTCTGGCCCAGCTCGTCGACCGACGTCCGCAGGAAGCCGAGCACCTCGGCGCCGGCCCGCGAGTCAAGGTTGCCGGTGGGCTCGTCGCCGAAGATGATCTCCGGCCGCGCGGCGAGGGCGCGGGCCACGGCGACGCGCTGCTGCTGGCCGCCGGACAGCTCGTTCGGGCGGTGCTTGAGGCGCTCGGAGAGGCCGACGGTGTCGACGACCCGCCGCAGCCACTCCGCGTCCGGCTTCCGCCCCGCGATGTCCATCGGCAGCGTGATGTTCTCCAGGGCGCTCAGGGTCGGCAGCAGGTTGAACGCCTGGAAGATGAAGCCGATCCGGTCCCGGCGCAGCCGGGTCAGCTTCTTGTCCTTCAGACCGGTGATCTCGGTCTCGTCCAGGTGGATCTGCCCGCTGGTCACGGTGTCGAGCCCGGCCAGGCAGTGCATGAGCGTGGACTTGCCGGAACCCGACGGTCCCATGATCGCGGTGAACTGGCCGCGGGCGATGTCCACGTCGACGGAGTCCAGCGCCACGACCCGGGTCTCCCCCGAGCCGTACGCCTTCACGACCTGACGCGCCCGCGCGGCGACGGCCGTACGCCCTCCAGTACCCCCGTGCCTGGGGATGGTCACAGCCGAAGTCACGGTTTCTCTCCTCGAAGCGATGGCGTGGTTTGTAAGTTCAAGTTAAGGAGCACCACCCCCCTCTCCACCTCCTCCGCCGGGACGAACGGCCCCTGGCCCGTATGGGGGAGGAGCCCCTAGGGGTTCCTCCACCCGGGGTCCGAGTGAGACCCTGACAGCCGCACATTTAGGTGTACGAAGAAAGGAATGGTGGGCGGTGACGGAACCGTCGACGACCCGGGCCGGGGCGGGGGCGGCGCCCGGGGCCTCGCCCGTTGCGGCGCGCCGGGGGCCGGTGGTCGCCGCCCTGATGATCACGATGGGGCTGGCGGCGATCGACGGGACGATCGTCTCGACGGCGGTGCCCCAGATCGTGGGCGACCTGGGCGGCCTCTCGGTCTTCTCGTGGCTGTTCTCGGGATACCTGCTGGCGGTGACCGTGACGCTCCCGGTGTACGGGAAGCTCAGCGACACCTTCGGGCGCAAGCCGGTGCTCGTGGCCGGCGTGGTGCTGTTCGTGGTGGGGTCGCTGCTGTGCGCGGGCGCCTGGAACATGGCGTCGCTCATCGCCTTCCGGGTGGTCCAGGGCCTCGGCGGCGGCGCTCTCCAGGGCACGGTCCAGACGATCGCGGCGGACCTGTACCCGCTGAGGGAGCGGCCCAGGATCCAGGCCAAGCTGTCGTCCGTGTGGGCCGCCTCGTCCGTCGCCGGACCGGCCGCGGGCGGGCTGCTCGCCGGGTACGCCGACTGGCGCTGGATCTTCCTCGTCAACCTGCCGGTCGGGCTGGTCGCCCTCTGGCTGATCGGCCGCCACCTCGTCGAACCGGCACGGGCCGCGCCCCGCGCGCGCGTGCGGATCGACTGGCCCGGAGCGCTGGCCGTCTTCGCCACCGGGGCCCTGCTGCTGACCGCGCTCGTGCAGGGCGGCGTCGCCTGGCCCTGGCTGTCGGCCCCGTCCCTGGGCCTGCTGGCGGGGGCGGCCGTCTTCGGCGGGGTCACCGTCCTCGTCGAACGGCGCGCGGCCGAACCGATCATCCCGGGCTGGGTCTGGCGCCGGCGCACCATCGCCGCGGTGAACCTCGCCCTCGGCGCCCTCGGCCTCCTGATGGTCGCCCCGATGGTCTTCCTGCCCACGTACGCGCAGTCCGTCCTCGGCCTGGGCCCGATCGCGGCCGGGTTCGTGCTGTCGGTCATGACCCTGAGCTGGCCCGTCAGCGCCGCGTTCTCCAACCGGGTCTACAACCGGATCGGCTTCCGCCTCACCGCCGTCACCGGCATCTCGACGGCGCTGCTCCTGCTGCTGGCCTTCCCGTTCCTGCCGTTCCCCGGCGAGCCCTGGCAGCCCGCGCTCCTCATGCTGCTGCTCGGCGCGGCCCTCGGTCTCTTCCAGCTCCCGCTGATCGTCGGCGTCCAGTCGACGGTTCCCTACGAGGAGCGGGGCACGACGACCGCGTCCGTGCTGTTCTGCCGTCAGGTCGGCCAGAGCGTCGGCGCGGCCGTCTTCGGCGCCGTCGCGAACGGCGTCCTCGCCGCCCGGCTCGGCGGCGGCGACCTCGACGGCCTCGCCCGTGCCCTCGACGCCCCCGCCTCCCTGACGGCGGAGGCCACCGACCACCTGCGCCGGGCGGTCGACACGGCGGTCGACTACGTCTTCGTGGGTGCGGCGGGCGCCGCCGCCCTCGCCCTCCTGGTCCTGCTCACCCTCGCGCCCCGCCGCTTCCCCGTCCTGAAGGAGGCGACCGGCGACGAGGACTGAACCGGACCGCGTCCGGGCCGGAACAGGCGCGGACGCGGCCCGGTTGGGAAGGGACATGCGACACGATCCCGAACCGTCCGACGGTCTCCACCCCCTGCTGGCGGAACGGTTCAGCCCCTACGGGTTCGATCCGGCGGCCGCCGTCGACGACCACGCGCGCGCACTGCTCCTGGAGGCCGCGCGATGGGCGCCGTCCGCCGGCAACTCCCAGCCGTGGGGCTTCTTCACGGGCCGGCCCGGCGAGCCGGAGCACGCGCGGCTGGTGCGCCATCTGGCGCCCAGCTCGGCCCGGTGGGCGACGGACGCGGGGCTCCTCGTGGTCACGCTCACGCGCCGCCGCGTCGGCGACACCGAGCTGCTCCACTCCGAGTTCGCGGACTACGACCTCGGGCAGGCCGTCGCCCACATGACGTTCCAGGCGCAGGCGCTGGGGCTGGCCGCCCACCAGTTCCGGGCCTTCGACCTGGAGGGCCTCACCGAGGACCTGCGGCCGGACCCGGGGTGGGCGATCGTCTCCATGGTCGCGCTGGGGAAGGCGGCCGGGGGGCCGCGCGCCGACCGGCACCGGCGCAGCGTCGCCGAGCTGCTGTCCGCTCCGTGGGCGGCGCTGCCGCTGGGCCGGGGCGTGTCCGCCCCGGGGTGACGTCTCCGCCGGGTGGGCCGGCCCGCTCTCGCGGTCCGGCCGGCCCACCCGGCGCGCACCCGCCGCCTAGAAGGCGGTGTTGTACGACATGTCCTGGGTCAGGGACACGGACGCGCCGCGCTTGAACGGTGCCGACCAGCTGCCCGTACCGGCGTAGAAGGTCTCGTCGCCGTTGGTGGCGACCAGGTCGGCGCGGCCGTCGCCGTTCGCGTCGCCGACGGCGGTGAGGCCGGTGAAGGCGTTCCATCCGGCGCCGACCCGGACGCGGTTCGCGAAGGTGCCGTCGCCCTTGCCGAGGTACATCCACAGGACGCCGGCCTTGTCACGGGCGAGGAGGTCCCCGGCGGGAGCGCCGGCGATGTTCCCGGTGGCGGTCAGCTGGTTGTAGACGCCCCAGCCCGCTCCGAGCCGCTTGGCGGCGGCGAAGGGCGCGTTGACGTTGCCGGTGCCCTTGTAGAGGTACATCACGCCGGCCTTGTCGGTGGCGAGCAGGTCGGGACGGCCGTCGCCGGTGACGTCGCTGCCACCCGCGAGCTGGTCGTAGACCTGCCAGCCGCCGCCGATCCTCGTACGGCCGGTGAGGGCCTTCTCCCGCACGCCGGTGCCCTGGTAGAGCCAGAGGACGCCGCTCGCGTCGCGGGCGATCACGTCGGGCGCGCCGTTGGTGCCCGCCACGTCGCCGACGGACTCCAGGCGGTCGTAGATCTGCCAGCCGCCGCCCACGCGGGAGCCTCCGGCGTCCGTGAGGGAGCCGCCGGGGGCGGCGGGCCGGGTGCCGAAGCGCCACAGCACTCCGCCGAGGTCGCGGACGAGGAGGTCGGCGGCGCCGTCGTCGTCGTAGTCGTGCGGTGCGGCGGGGCGGGTGACGGTGAACCGGCCGGTGGTGACGACCTCGGGGCCGATGCCGTCGTCCGGGCGGGCGGTGAGCTTCCACTCGTACACGCCGTTGCGGGCGGGGCGGCCCCAGTCCCGGCCCTCCAGGTCCTTGCCGTCCCAGTGCCAGGAGATCCGGCGCGGCATGCCGGGGACGGCGTCGCCCGGTTCGGACCAGCCGTCGGAGATCGACTGCCCGGTCGGCACGTGGGTCAGGCTCACCCACACCCTGGCGTCGCCGCGGGACAGGTCCCAGGAGAAGTCGACGCCGCGCGCGGCCTGGTCGCCGGTGAGCGTCGTCGGGGTGGTGGAGCCGGTGAGGGCGAGGACGGTCGTCTGCCCGGTCGTCGCGACCAGTTCGACCTCGGGCCGGCCGCCGTCGGCGCGCGGCGAGATCCGGTAGAGGCCCTCGCCCTGCCCGGGGGTGCCGCCGCGGACCAGGAGGCTGCCGCCGGGGCCGGCCGTGGCGGAGGAGAACGCGGTGAGGAGGACGGCCTTCTCACCGGTCTCGACCGACTGGACGGTGAAGGGCCGCTTGGTGGGGTTGTCCCCGCCGTCGAGGTAGGTGGACGCGTCGATGTGGATCTTCTGTCCGGACGCCGCCCAGCCGCCGACCAGGTACATCGGGTCGGACAGGTCGTCGTCGGACGGGAGCCAGCGCTCGCCGGCCTTCCCGCGCTGGTGGGCGACGATGCCGTGGACGGACCGGCCGCCCGACATCCGCGCCTCGCGCCAGGCCACGTGCGTGGCGGAGACGGCACCCGGCCGGGCCCACTCGTCCTCGGTCTGGAGGTACGTGGACGAGGCTCCCGTGGCCGGGTCGACGACGACCTTGGCGTCGAGCGCGGCCGCCTCGAACCGGCACTCGTAGAGCGCGGAGCCGGCGTCCGTCCAGCCGTCCTGGCCGTCGAAGCAGTCCAGGCCGGGCCCACCGGTCAGGAACCGGAGCTTCGGCGTGCCGCCGTCGAGCGTGACGGCGTGCTGCTTGGCGGGGCCACCGGCCCGGTACTGCCCGAGGAGCATCTGGTTCCCGGCCAGACCCTCGAAGAAGAGGCCGTCGCCGAGCGCGTCGAGGTTCACGTCCTGCGGGGGCACGGCGGCCGCGGCGGGCGTGGAGAGGTCGTACACGCGGACCACCCGGCCCGCGACCGGGGCGGTCCGGTCGACGGTGACGACGCGGTCCGTGCCGCCGGCGGCGGCGTCGGTGGCGCCCGGCAGCACGATCGACGTGCCGTCGGCGTACCAGGTCCAGCGGTACTCCGGAGTCGACCCCCGCGTCTTCGACAGGAAGCCGCTCGGGCCCGCGCCGACGACGTCCGCGTTGCGCGGGAAGGTCACGGTGGTCTGCTGGTCCTGCTGCGTGGCCCCCGGTGCGGGTGCCGCGGTGGCCGGGACCGTGGCGATCGTGCCACCGGTCACGGCGAGTGCGGCGGTGACGGCCGCCGCGGTCAGTCGGCGCCGTCCTGACAGGCGTATGTGCTTCACGTCGTTCCTCCCCTGGAAGGGACGACGTTAGCTGGCCGGGTCGGTGACACCTGCCACCGGCCCCGGCCGCTCAGGACTCCCGGGGTGCGCGCGGCACGCTGAGGCAGAAGGGGTGCCCCGCCGGGTCGAGCAGGACCCGCCAGCGGTCGGGGCGGGGCTGCGCCTCGGGCAGGGCCGCGCCCCAGGAGACGAGCCGGGCGGCGGCCTCGTCCAGGTCGTCGACGTCGAAGTCGAGGTGGAGCTGCTGCGGGACGTCCTGCGTCGGCCAGGACGGCGGACGGTACCCCTCGACCCGCTGGAAGCCGAGGAACAGGCCGTCCTCGTCGCGCAGGCCCGCGAACTCGTCGTCGGACCGCTCCGCGATCGGGATGCCGGTGGCCCGGTGGTAGAAGGCGGCCAGGGCCATGGGGTCGGCGCAGTCGAGGGTGATCGCCGCCAGTCTCATCCGCATGGGCGGGGAGCCTACCGGGCTCCCCCGGAGCCGTCCGGGTCCGTCATGTCGCCCTCGCCGCGGCCGGGTTCGCCGTCGTCCTGTTCGCCGCCGCCGGTCTCGCCGCGCCGGCCCGCACCACCACGGAGACCGCCGGGTTCGCCGGACCCGCCGGGTTCGCCGGACCCGCCGGGTTCGCCGGACCCGCCGGGTTCGCCGGACCGGCCGGGTTCGCCGGGGGCCGCGGACGCCTCCTCCCGGAGGTCCGCGCGGCCCGTGAGGGCGGCGAGGGAGCTGCGGATGTGCTCCATGTGGGAGTGGATCTCGTCGCGCGCCTCGTCGTGCTCGCGCAGGACCCGCTCCGTGGCGCGCTCGACGCGCTCCGCCGTCAGCCGGGCGCCGGCGAGGACGTCCCGCGCGCGGGCCTCGGCGTCCTCCTGGCCGTGCCGGGCCTGCTCCTCGGCCCGCGCGAGGGCCCGCCGGGCCTCGGCCAGGCGCTCCTCGGCGGCGCCGGCCAGTTCCTCGTGCCGGGCGTCCAGGCCGGCCGCGAGGCCCTGGGCCGCGCGGTCCGCCTCGTCCCGTACGGCCGTCTGCTCGGCATGCTGCTCCGCCAGGAGCGCCGCCGCGCGGCGCTCGGCCTCCTCCAGGACCTCGCGGGCGGCGGCCCGCTGCCCGTCGGCGTCGCGGCGGGCGTCGGCGGTCAGTTCCGCGGCCTGCTTCCCGGCGGTCTCCGCGGTGGTGCGGGCCGCGGCCACGGCCGCGGCCCGGACGCCCTCCGCGTGCGCACGGGCCGCCTCGGCGGCCTCCTCGGCCGCCGTCCCGGCGGCTTCGGCGAGGGCCTGCGCCCCGGCCTCGGCCGCGCGCACGAGCTCCTCGTCCTCCTGCTCGGCCAGCTCCAGGATGGTGCGCGCCCGCTCCCCGAGGGACTCGTAGCGCTGGGGCGCGAGGGAGTCGACGAGGGTGCGCAGCCGGGCGGCCTCCGCCTCCTTCTCCTCCACGAGGGCGGTGAGGCGGGCGGCGTGCTCCCGGGCTCCGTCGCGCTGCTCGGTGAGTGCCGCCAGGTACCGGTCGACCTGCTCCGGGCGGTAGCCCCGGCCCCGTCCGCCGACGAATCCCATCCCTGACGCCCCTTCCCGTACGGCCTCGATGGTCAAGGATGCTCCATCAGAACGGACAAAAGGCGCCCAACGTGTACACACGTCGAGCGCCCTTCATCACATTCCGACTGCCCGGGTTACAGGAGTCCGTCCCACATCTGCTCCAGGAGCACCGACCACCAGTTCTCCGGCGACGACAGCGCCGCCGGGTCCAGCATGGCCAGCTGCGCCTGGAAGTCGACCGTCCAGCGGCCCGCCTGCTCGGGGTTGAGTCCGAACCGCAGCCGCCACATCCGGCCGAGCAGCGCCATCGCGCGCGTGAACTCCGGCAGCCCGGTGTTCACGAACTGCGGCGGCACCGGCTGCCCGCCCGGACCGGCCTCCACCGGCACCGCGACGATGTGCGCGGTCCCGTACTGGACGCAGATCGCCCGGCCGAAGTCCGAACCCAGCACCAGGTACGAACTCGCGTCCGCCGCGGCCGGCACCTGCCGCTGCGCCGCCAGCTCCGCGAGCGTCGGCACCACCGGCACGGCCGGCTGCGCCCAGAAGAACGGACCGAAGTCCGCCGGCAGGCCCGCCCACACCAGGGTGCGCGCCACCAGCTCCGGCACGCCCTGCCGGGACACCGCGCGCTGGTCGAAGCGCAGGACGCCCGGACCGAACGCCCCGGCCAGCTCCTGCGCGATCCCCTCCGGCGGGATCGGCGGCGCCGGCTGCACCTGCGGCAGCGGAGCCCGCACC
The DNA here is from genome assembly GCF_055584185.1 of Streptomyces sp. NPDC104202. Lineage (NCBI taxonomy): Bacteria > Bacillati > Actinomycetota > Actinomycetes > Kitasatosporales > Streptomycetaceae > Streptomyces > Streptomyces sp. NPDC104202. Next base: position 19,773 of record NZ_JBVJMN010000072.1, read on the forward strand.
GGGGCGGGCCGCGCGGGGCCGTCCGCGACCTGGTGCAACTCGCCCTGATGGGTGAGGAGCTGGTTCATGCCCTGCTGCCGGCCCGCGTGGTCGCGGCCGTACGGGGCGATGCTGGTGATCCGCGCCTGCGGCCACGTCTCGCGGATCATCCGCGCGCAGTAACCGCCGGGCAGCTCACAGGACTCCAGCTCCGTGTGCAGCTCCAGCACCTGCTGCGGCGGCACGTTCATCGCGCGCAGCTCGTGCAGGATCTGCCACTCGGGGTGCGGGGTACCGGGCGCCGAACGCCGGATGATCTGCGCCTCGGACCCGTCGGGGGCCCGGTAGCGCAGCACCGCCTGGTAGCCGGGACCGACCGTCGGCTGCCCCGTGTTCTGCGGGTAGCCGTACGCCGGGGGCGCGGCCGCGGGCGGCGGCGTGTGCCCGCCGTGCACCGGCGGCGCCGGCGCGGGCGGGGGCGGCGGCGTCCCCGGGCCGCCCGGTCCGGGGTGCGCCAGCATCGTCGCGGCGTGGGCGATCCCGCCCGGCGGCGTGCCGGGCACACCCGGCGGCGGCGGGGGCGGCGGGGGCGCGCCCGGACCGCCCTGGTTCGGGTGGGCGAGCATCGTCGCGGCGTGGTGCACCGGCTGCGGCGGCGTCGGCGCGGCCGGGGCCGGCGGCGGACCGGGCGGACCCGGCTGCGCGGGCGCCGACGGCGGACCGGGCGGCTGGAGCCCTTCCGGTCCGAGCTGCGACACCAGCTGCGTGGGGATGTACGCCCCCGCGCCCGAGGACGCCCCCGGGGTCCCGGGCGCACCCGGCGGCGGAGGCGGCGTCGGACCGCGGCCGGCGCCCTTCGGCGGCGCGGCCGCCTTGCTGGTCGCCGCGTCCGCGAGGTCCCCGGCGCCCGGCGCCGACGGCGCGGGCGGCGGAGGCGGCGGCCCGCCGGGCCCGCCCTGCGAGGGCACGGGCGGTACGGGCGCGGCCGGGGCGGCGGCGGGCCGCGGCGCGGAGGGTTCGAGCCGGGGCGCGATGGCCGTCGGCGGCAGCGCGCTGCCGCCCTTCATCAGCGCGGTCGGCGCGTCGGCGCCCACCGACGGCGGCGGGGTGTCCTCGTCGTCCGTCCCCGTCAGCGGCGGCGCGAACACGGTCGCCGGCAGCGGCACGGCCCCGTCGGCACCCCCGGAACTCGCGTTCGCGTCCGCCCACGGGCTGCTCGCGGCAGCGGGGGCCGGGGCGGGCGCGGGCTCGGGCGCCGGAGCGGGCGCCGGGACCGGCGCGGCCGGCGTCTCCTGGGCCGGGACGACGGCGGGCGCGACGGGAGCCGCGGGAACGGCGGGCGTCACGGGGGCAGCGGGGGCCGCGGGCGTCACGGGAGCGGCAGGCGCCGCGGGAGCCGTGGCACCAGGCGTTCCCGCCGGAACCCCGTCCATCGCCGTCGGCTCGTGCTCCGGAACCCCGGCCACGGCACCCGGTCCGGACCCGACCGCGATCCCGGCCCCGTCGCTGGCCTCCGCCCCCGACGACGCCACCGAGGCCGACGGGGCCGCGTCACCCGCGCCCACCGCCTCCGAGACGTCGTCCGACGGAGCCGAGGAGGCCCCGCTCTCCTGCGAGGCGTTCGGGCCCTTCGGCAGACCGATCTTGTCCGCCGCGTCCTGCAGCCACTCGGGCGGACTCAGCAGGAACGACGTCTGGTTGAGGTCGATGCGGGCCGCGGGCACGGCCGCCTGGGCGGGAACGTCGTCGGCGGCCCCGTACTCCTCCTCGTACCGCCGGATCACCTCGCCCACCGGCAGTCCGGGCCACAGGGTCGCCTCGCCGCTGTCGCGGGCGATCACCAGCCGCTGACGCCCGCCGTCCGAGGTCGGACCGCCCTCGCGGTCCTCCGCCCACACCACGAACCCCAGCTCGAACTCCCGCACCCGCACCTCACGGTGCTGGTACGACGGCAGGTCGCCGTTGATCCACTCCTCGGCGCGCTCCTGCGCCTGCGCGAACGTCACCACAGCCAGTTCACTCCCCCACCGGGACCACGGGCACGGCACGCGCGAAGCCGCCGTCCACCATCAGGTTCGCCACCGTCTCCAGCTCCGGCGGGCTGCCCGCCAGCCGCTGGAGGAACGCGTCGAAGTCCGCGCCGCAGGGCAGCAGGAGCCGCTCCACCCGCTCGGCCGGCGACCAGGCGGCCGCCGCCGCACCGGAGTCCCGGGCGTCGTCGTAGGCGCAGAACCACACCGAACCGACCCCGTGACCGCGCACCTTCACCGCGATCAGACCGCCCTGGACGAAGGCGACGCCCAGATAGTCCTTCGTCAGGTGGTCGCGCAGACACTTGTTGACGTAGACGAGGTCGTTGACGCCCGCCTCCTCCCGGACCGTGAAGAACGGCTGGTCCACCAGGAGTCCGAGCTCGGCGTCGAGCGCCGTGCCCACCGGGGCGCAGCCGCCCGCCGCCTTCAGGAAGGTGCGGTACGCGCCGGGCAGCCGGTAGCCGAGGTCCTCCTCGACGCCCTGGAGCTGCTGCTCCGACACCGACACCCGGCCCTTGGGCAGCCCGAAGTGGGCCGGCCGGGTCTCCTGCAGCGGCCGCGTGCCGCGCTTGGCGTGGTCGACGGAGGCCGTGGCCACCCCGCCGTGGTGGCGCAGCAGCGCCTTCACCTCGACCGGCACCAGCTCCATGCGACGGCTGTGCGCCACGTGGTGCCAGGTCCAGCCGTGCGGCGTCGCCACCGACGGGATCGTGTCCCACAGCTCGTGGCCGGTCGCCGCCATCGCGGCGTTGGCCGACACGTAGTCCGTCAGCCGCAGCTCGTCGACGCCGAAGCCCTCCGGCGGGTCGGCGATCTCCGCCGCCGCGCGGGCGTACGGCGAGAAGTCCGGGCGGCCGTGCTCGTCCATCCGCACCCCTCGGGGGTGCCGGGAGGCGCGGACCGGGTCCGGGAAATGCACGACCTGCCCGGCGTAGGCCGCGTTCGGTGGCGCGGTGTGCCCGAGCCGACCTGTCGTCATGGCGGTTGCCCCCTGCACTGGCGTCGCTGACTGCTACTACGGACTGATTCCGCACAGCCTATGCGCTGCCACAAGAGCCCGAACGGCCCCCGCCCGACGGTGACCAGGTGTCACGACGCCATGACAGTCGCACCATGATTCCGACACACCGAAGCGGCGTTTCGGCGCCCCAGCTTCCCCATATGGCTCCCTATTTGGCAGGCTGTCCACGCAACTCGGGGGATTGCAGGAGGGGAAGACCAGCACCATGCACGCAGCAACGACGCCCACACAGGGTGACCCACGCCTCAACTGGAGCAGTGACGCCGAGGCCGCACGCGCACCGTTACTGCGTCACCGCCGCGACGGCATCCTCCCCACCGTCGGCGCCGCCCTCTCCGTGCGCGGCGAGACCCTCACGTGCACCGCGGGCCGCGGCGACCGGCCGCCCGCCTTGCACGCCCTCGTCCAGGACTTCCTGGACACCCTCACCAGCAGCCAGCGGGAACGCTTCACCGGCCGGTGCCCGGAGGCGATCCTGCTCTCCCGCCACCTCACCGCGACGGAGAGCGCCCGCTCCCGGCGCGCCCAGCGCAAGCCGCTCACCCACGGCGAGGCCCGCCGCTCCCTGAAGCACGCCAAGCTCACCGCCCGGCGCATCCGGGAGGACGGCGACCCGCTCCACGGCAGCTACGCCGCGCCCTGCCGCTCCTGTACGGCGATGCTCGCCCACTTCGGTGTCCGCACCGTCGACCCCACCGCGCCTGTCGAGAACGGCTGACCGTGCCCATGCCCGACCACCTCAGCACCACCCGCTTCCCCGTGAACGTCGACGCGGCCCTCCGCGAGGCGGGCTGGCAGCCCGGCCGCTGGGACATCAAGCTCGCCGAGGAGTGGGCCGACGCCCTGCGCGCCCACGTCTCGCCCGCCGGGCACCGGCACAGCGTCTTCCCCGCCGCCGTCGAGGCGTGGGCCGAGTTCGGCGGGCTGAGGATCACCGCGCCCGGCCACGGCCGGCAGATAGCGCCCGCCACCGTCCGCTTCGACCCGCTCGCCGGACTCCACCTCTCCCGCACCCTCGCCGACCTCGGCCGAGCCCTCGACACCGAGCTCGCGCCGCTCGGCGAGGAGGGCGACCACCAGGCCGTCCTCGCGATGGACGTCGAGGGCCGCGTCTACGGTCTCGACCACGCCGGCGACTGGTACCTCGGCAAGGACATCGACACGGCCCTCGCCACCCTGATCACCGGAGCCCACCCGACCCGCCTCACCGCGCACTAGGACACGGAGCCCGGGGGCCGCGGCGCCCGGGGGCCACGGAGCCCGTACGCCCCCGCGGGGGCCACCGCGCCCGCACCCCGCCCGGGGTCACCCGGCTACGGCGTCCCCGCGTCGGCCGCCGGCAGCACCGCCGACACCCGGAACCCCCCGGCGTCCGTCGGCCCCGAGACGAAGACGCCGCCCAGCCGCATCACCCGCTCCCGCATGCCGACGAGCCCGTTGCCGCCGCTCGGCAGCCGCACGTCGGCCGCGCCCGCGTCCGAGGGGCAGGGACCGTTCTCCACCTGCATCGCGACCTCGGCGTCCCGGTGCGCCAGCCGGACGACCACCGCGGCACCCGCCGCGTGCTTGTGGACGTTGGTCAGCGCCTCCTGCACGACCCGGTACGCCGTGCGCTCCACGTCCGGCGGATACGCCCGGGCCTCGCCCAGCACCAGCAGCTCCACCGCGGCGCCCGCCAGCCTCGACTGCTCGCACAGCCCCTCCAGGGCGTCCAGACGCGGCCCGTCCTCGGCGGCGGCCTCCGCGGCGGCCGCGGCCGCCCGGCCCACCGCCGCCAGCGGCACCGCGGCCGGGGCCACCGGAGCGGTGCCCTCGCGGAGCACGCCCAGCATCTCCCGCAGCTCCGTCAACGCCTGCCGGCCCATGTCACCCACCAGCGCCGCGTTCCGCACGGCCTTCTGCGGGTCCTTCAACGCGACCGCCTGCAGCGCCGCCGCGTGCACCACCATCAGCGACACCCGGTGCGCCACCACGTCGTGCATCTCCCGGGCGATCCGCGTCCGCTCCTCCTGACGCGCCCACTGCGCCCGCTGCTCCGCCCGGTCCGCCAGCAGCGACAGCTCCTGCTCCAGGCTGTCCGCCCGCTCGCGCAGGCTCTCCATGAGCCGGCGCCGCGCCCCTATGTACAGGCCGAAGAGCACCGGCGGCGCGTTGAGCCCCAGCGTCATGAAGAGCGACACGACCGGCACGTACCAGCCACTGGGGTCGAAGTCCTGGGGACCGTCGTCGACCTGCGCCACGTCCTGGCGCATCCGCACGACGGTCACGACGAACACCGCGAGCGTCGACATCCCGGCCAGGACGGCCGTGATGCGGCGCGGCACCTCGGAGGCGGCGAGCGAGTACAGCCCGACGATCCCCATCAGGAAGCCCGTCTCGGCGGGCGCCACGGCGATCGACACGAGCACGACCACGATCGGCCAGCGCCGTCTCACCACCAGCACGGACCCCACCAGCAGGCCGAACACCACGCCCACCGGAGCCGGCAGCCCGGCCTTCCCCGCGAAGCCGATCCCCTCCACCGCGCACTCCAGCGCCGAGACCGCGGCCAGCCCCACGTCGAGGACGGCGCTCCGCCGTCTCCCCCACCACCACCGATTCCCGACGCCCCCGGCGCCCCTCTCTGCCCCCGTTACGGTCATGCCGCCACCCTACGGGCGGGTCGTTCCCCGAGGCCCGCGGCGTCAACGTTCCGTACGCCAGTCCCTCGAACTGTTGAATCGCCAGGGTTTTCGATCCGGACATCCCCATTCGGGGCGACGCTCTTCGCATGACAGGTGCCACCAGCAAGTACGCGGACTTCGAGAACCTGAGCCGGCAGGCCGTCGCCCTCCGTCGCGAGGGCCTCAGTCGTCGCCGGATCCGCGACCTCCTCCACGTCGACAACAACGACATCCTCAACCGGCTCCTCGAAGGCGAGCCCCCACCCGCATGGACCAAGCGCCCGAACGCCAAGGACGACCTCCGTGCCCGGGCCCGTGAACTCCGCCTCCAGGGCATGACCTACGACCGGATCCAGCTGGAACTCGGCTGCTCGAAGAGCTCGATCTCCCTGTGGGTACGGGACCTCCCCAAGCCGGATCGGAGCCGGACACGAGCCGAGGCGTCCGAGATCGCGCGCCGGGGGTGGGAGCCGGCCCTGCGCCGACGGGAGGAAGAACGCCAGAGGACGAAGACCGCGGCAGCAGGACGGATCGGAGCTCTGTCCGAGCGCGAACTCTTCCTGTTGGGCGTGGGCCTCTACTGGGCCGAAGGCACGAAGGACAAGCCGTATGCCCGCCGCGAGCGCGTGACGTTCGTGAACAGCGACCCCGGGATGATCCTGGTCTTCACCGCCTGGCTCGATCTCATCGGGGTCGAACCCGAGCACCGGAAGTACCACGTGATGATCCACGAGACCGCCGACGCGAGCGACGCGCTGCGATATTGGGGCGATCTCGTCGGCGTCGCCCCCTCCGCGTTCGGCAAGACGACCGTCAAACGCCACAACCCGCGAACGAACCGCAAGAACGTGGACTCGGAGTACCACGGATGCCTCGTGATCCAAATCCTCGGGAGCGCCGATCTGTACCGTCGCATCGAGGGCGCCTGGTGCGGCATAGTAGGGGCCGTCCGGACCGCCTCGACAGGAATTCGGGCATAGCTGGCGAACCATCCCGGATCGTCTAAGGGCAGGACAAATGGTTTTGGTCCATTGAATGAGGGTTCGAATCCTTCTCCGGGAGCCGACTGCCGCGGGTCCTGACCTTCCTGGTCAGGACCCGCGCTCATGTCCGCGCCGTTGCCCCCCGGTATCCTGCGTGGGTCCACCACCCAAAGCCGAAGGGCATTCCCGTGAGCGCAACCCGCCCGGCAGCCGTCGTCGTCCTCGCAGCGGGTGAGGGCACCCGCATGAAGTCGAAGACCCCCAAGGTCCTGCACGAGATCGCCGGACGGTCGCTCGTCGGGCACGTCGTGTCCGCCGCACGCGAGCTGGAGCCCGAGCACCTCGTGGTGGTCGTCGGGCACGCCCGGGAGAGGGTCGCGGGCCATCTGGAGGAGCACTACGCGGGGACCCGCACCGCCGTCCAGGAGGAGCAGAACGGCACCGGGCACGCGGTGCGGATGGCGCTGGAGGAGCTGGGCAAGACGCCCGACGGCACCGTGGTGGTCGTCTGCGGCGACACCCCGCTGCTGTCCGGCGAGACCCTGCGGGAGCTGGCCGCCACGCACGCCGCCGACGGCAACGCGGTGACGGTGCTGTCCGCCGAGGTGCCGGACTCCACCGGGTACGGCCGGATCGTGCGGGACGCCTCCGGCGCGGTGACCGAGATCGTCGAGCACAAGGACGCCTCCGCGGAGCAGCGCGCCATCCGGGAGATCAACTCGGGTGTCTTCGCGTTCGACGGGCCGCTGCTCGCCGAGGCGCTCGGCCGGGTGCGGACCGACAACAGCCAGGGCGAGGAGTACCTCACCGACGTGCTGTCGATCCTGCGCGAGGACGGCCACCGGGTGGGCGCCTCCGTGGCCGCGGACCACCGCGAGATCCTCGGGATCAACAACCGGGTGCAGCTCGCCGAGGCGCGGGCCCTGCTGAACGCCCGGCTGATCGAGCGGGCGATGCTCGCCGGCGTGACCGTGGTCGACCCGGCGTCGGTCCTCGTGGACGTCACCGTGACGTTCGAGGCGGACGCGGTGATCCTGCCGGGCACACAGCTGCTCGGTGCGACGCACATCGCCGAGGACGCCGAGGTCGGCCCGAACACCCGCCTGACGGACACCACCGTCGGCAGGGGCGCCCGGGTGGACAACACGGTCGCCTACTCGGCCGTGATCGGCGAGGGCGCCTCGGTGGGCCCGTTCGCCTACCTGCGCCCGGGGACCAACCTCGGCAAGAAGTCCAAGGCCGGCACGTACGTCGAGATGAAGAACGCGACGATCGGCGAGGGCACGAAGGTCCCCCACCTGTCGTACGTGGGCGACGCGACGATCGGCGACTTCTCGAACATCGGCGCGGCCAGCGTCTTCGTGAACTACGACGGCGAGGCGAAGCACCACACCACGATCGGCTCCCACTGCCGTACGGGTTCGGACAACATGTTTGTGGCTCCCATCACCATCGGGGACGGCGCCTACACCGCTGCGGGCTCCGTGATCACGAAGGACGTGCCGGCGGGCTCGCTCGCGGTCGCCCGGGGCCAGCAGCGGAATATCGAGGGTTGGGTGGCCCGGAAGCGTCCCGGCAGCGCTGCCGCGCAGGCCGCTCAGGCCGCCTCGGAGGAGTCCGCCGGCGAAAGCTGACCGGAAACGGGTACGTCGAACTCGGCGTACCGTGATACGTGCACACAAATTCGGCTGGTTCGCACATGCGCTCGACGGGCGCGGGATCGCGGCCAGAGAACACGTCTGAGGAGACAGTGCTGTGACCGGGATCAAGACGACCGGCGAGAAGAAGCTGATGCTCTTCTCCGGCCGCGCCCACCCCGAGCTGGCCGAGGAGGTCGCGCACCAGCTGGGCGTCGGTCTCGTTCCCACCAAGGCGTTCGACTTCGCCAACGGTGAGATCTACGTCCGCTTCCAGGAGTCGGCGCGCGGCGCGGACTGCTTCCTGATCCAGAGCCACACGGCTCCGATCAACAAGTGGATCATGGAACAGCTGATCATGATCGACGCTCTCAAGCGGGCCTCGGCCCGGAGCATCACCGTGATCATCCCGTCGTACGGCTACGCCCGTCAGGACAAGAAGCACCGCGGCCGCGAGCCGATCTCGGCGCGCCTGGTGGCGGACCTGCTGAAGACGGCGGGCGCGGACCGCATCCTGACGGTGGACCTGCACACCGACCAGATCCAGGGCTTCTTCGACGGCCCGGTGGACCACCTGTCGGCCCTGCCGGTCCTCGCGGACTACGTGGGTGCCAAGGTCGACCGCTCCAAGCTGACGATCGTCTCCCCGGACGCGGGCCGCGTGCGGGTCGCCGACCGCTGGTGCGACCGGCTGGACGCGCCGCTGGCGATCGTGCACAAGCGCCGCGACAAGGACGTCGCCAACCAGGTCACCGTGCACGAGGTCGTCGGTGACGTGAAGGGCCGCGTCTGCGTCCTGGTGGACGACATGGTCGACACCGGCGGCACGATCTGCGCGGCCGCGGACGCCCTGTTCGCGCACGGCGCCGAGGACGTCATCGTGACGGCCACCCACGGCATCCTGTCGGGTCCGGCCGCGGACCGGCTGAAGAACTCGAAGGTCAGCGAGTTCGTGTTCACGGACACGCTGCCGGTGCCGGGCGCGCTGGAGCTCGACAAGATCACGGTGCTGTCGATCGCGCCGACGATCGCGCGCGCGGTGCGCGAGGTGTTCGAGGACGGTTCGGTGACGAGCCTCTTCGAGGAGCACTGAGCCACGGAGTGACGCCGAGGGCCGCTTCCCCGTCCGGGGGAGCGGCCCTCCGCCGTCTCCCGCGGTGATCGAGTTGGGCGTGGGGCCGGGGGCCGGTAGACTGCCGTAGTTGCTCGGCGAGGGAGGCCGTACCCCCATGGGGTCACGGCGGTCCGTTATCGACGCGCTCTTCGTAGCAGGCCATCGCCAGTCGTGGCCGGGTGACCTTTCTTCCGTCACCTTTCTACGAGGAGTGCACCATGTCCGAGGTCAAGCTCGCCGCTGCCGTCCGTACCGATTTCGGCAAGGGCGCCGCCCGCTCGATCCGCCGCAACGCCCAGGTTCCCGCCGTCGTCTACGGCCACGGCTCCGAGCCGGCGCACATCACCCTCCCGGCCCACGACCTGGGTCTGGCGCTCCGCACGCCGAACGTCCTGCTGTCCCTCGACATCGACGGCAAGAACGAGCTGGCGATCCCGAAGGCCGTCCAGCGCGACGCCATCAAGGGCTTCCTGATCCACGTCGACCTGCTGCTCGTCAAGCGCGGCGAGAAGGTCACGGTCGAGATCCCGGTCCAGGCCGAGGGCGAGCTGGCCGCCGGCGGCAACCTGCTGGAGCACGTGCTCTCCACCCTCTCCGTCGAGGCCGAGGCCACCCACCTCCCCGAGGCCGTCACGGTCTCCGTCGAGGGCCTGGAGGCCGGTGCCTCCGTCCTCGCCGGTGACATCACCCTGCCGAAGGGCTCGACCCTGGTGACCGACGCCGAGGCCGTCGTCCTCCAGGTCCTGGCCGCGCAGGCCGAGGAGCCGGCCGCCGAGGAAGAGGCCGCCGAGAGCACCGAGGCCTGAGCCGTAGGCTCTGCCTGACGTGACGGGGTGACGGGCCGTACGGCCCGTCACCCCGTTTCTCTTGTACGGACGCGTGGACGGATACGAGGAGACCTGACGCACATGACGGACGACGCCAACGCGCCCTGGCTGATCGTCGGCCTCGGCAACCCGGGGCCCGAGTACGCGGCCAACCGGCACAACATCGGCTTCATGGTCGTGGACCTGCTCGCGGAGCGGATCCGCGGTTCGTTCAAGCGCGCGCAGAAGACGCAGGCGCAGGTCGTCGAGGGCCGGATGGGGCCCCCGGGACCGGAGAACCGCCGGGTGATCCTGGCGAAGCCGATGTCGTACATGAACCTGTCCGGCGGCCCGGTGACGGCGCTGCGGGACTTCTACAAGGTGCCGACGGCGCACGTGGTGGCGGTCCACGACGAGCTGGACATCGACTACGGGGTGCTGCGGCTGAAGATCGGCGGCGGCGACAACGGGCACAACGGCCTGAAGTCGATGACGAAGGCGATGGGCGCCGAGTACCACCGGGTGCGGTGCGGGATCGGGCGTCCGCCGGGCCGGATGCAGGTGGCCGACTTCGTCCTGAAGGACTTCTCCTCGACGGAGCGCAAGGACCTGGACTGGTTCGTGGACCGGGCGGCGGACTCGGTGGAGTGCCTGGTAGCGGAGGGCCTGGAGCGGGCGCAGTCCGCGTACAACTCCTAGGCACCGCACGGACATCCGGACCGGACGGGACGTTTCGGACAGAGACCGGCCCCTGGCGGTCGGAGCGTACGACTGTACGATCGCGGGTCATGACGCACGTCCGTAACGCCGCCATGGCCCTGGTCGCCCTGCTCCTCGTCGTCGCGGGGGCGTGGGCCTCGTGGAACTCGGCCCAGCACGTCCTGCTCGCCAAGGGCCGCGAGCACGGGAGCCTGACGGTGACCGGCTGCACCGACGAGACGTGCAGCGGCACCTTCGCCCCCGAGGACCCGTCGTCGACCCGGCGGACGCTGACGATCACGCGATCGGTCGCGGCGGAGAAGGGCGAGACGATCCCGGTCGTGGTGAAGCCCGGCACGGACGAGGGCGTGCGGACGGGCTGGGGAGGCGGTCTGCACGCCTGGCTGCCGCTGGGCGGTGCGCTGCTGTTGGCCGCGCCGCTGATCGGCGGCGGCCTGCGGCTGCCGCGGACGGCGTGGACCGTGGCGGGGGCCGGCGGGGCGCTGCTGGTGGCGGCCTTCTTCGCGCTCTGAGGGCATTCCGCCGGATGTCCGGCGCGATCGTCATGGGCCGTTGGCTCAAAGCCGGCTTGAGGAAGTCGATAGGCTGCCCCCGCCACCTCCCACGGCATCCCTCATTCCACAGATGGACGACTGCACATGCGACGCTCCCTCATACCCGCAGCCGCTCTTGTCGCGGCCCTGGCGGGCTCCGTGACGCTGGCACCGACCGCTTTCGCGTCGAACGGCCCCAAGGGCGACAACGGCACCGTCAAGATCCATGACGCGAAGACCGGCGAAGAGGTCAAGGCCAACGAGCCCAAGGTCTGCGCGTTCTACCTCGACGCGTTCCACTTCGACGCCTCGCAGAAGGCGATCTGGCGCATCGAGGCATGGGCGAACAACGACAAGGAGAAGGGCACCGAGGTCGAGAAGGGCTCCATCACCCTCGACGCCAAGGGCCACGGCCGCACCGAGGACCTGACCCTCGCCAACGGTCAGTACAAGCTGTTCTGGAACTTCGACGGCGAGCACGGCGCCGCCAAGCACAAGGTCTTCAAGGTCGCGTGCGAGGACAGCTCCACCGGCGGCACGACCGGCGGGACGACGGGCGAGACCGCTAACGGCGGCGCGACCGGCGAGACCACCACGGGCGAGACCACCACCGGGGGCACCACCACGGGTGGGACGACGACCGGTGAGACCACCACCGGCGAGACGACCACCGGGGGCACCACGACCGGTGAGACCACCACGGGCGGGACCACCACCGGCGGAACCGCCACGGGCGAGACCACGACCGGCGGGACCACCGCGGGGGGCACCGCCGCCACCGGTGGCTCCACCACGGGTGAGACCGCCACCGGCGGCTCCGCCGCGGGCGGTTCGGAGGAGGGCAACCTCGCCGAGACCGGCTCCGGCGCCCCGGTCGGCATCATCGCCGCCGCGGCCCTGGCCCTCGCGGCCGCCGGCGCGGTCCTGGTGACCCGCCGTCGCAAGACGCAGCAGAACTGACGTACCCCGTCACGACGGTGCCCCCGTGGAGGATTCCACGGGGGCACCGTCACGTCCGGGGCGCGGGCGTCAGCCGGTGTTGCGCAGGCCCGCCGCGACGCCGTTCACCGTGAGGAGGAGGGCCCGGGAGAGCAGCGGGTCCGGGTCCTCTCCGCTCTCGGCGGCCGCGCGCTGGCGGGCCAGGAGGGCGACCTGGAGGTAGGAGATCGGGTCGAGGTAGGCGTCGCGGATGGCGAAGGTCTGCTGGAGGACCGGATTGGAGTCCAGGAGCTTCTCACCGCCGGTGATCTTGAGAACCTCGGCGACGGTCAGCGCGTGCTCGGCCTCGATGGCGTCGAAGACGTGCTTGAGGTCGTCGGGGACCAGGGTGTCGACGTAGTGGCGGGCGATCCGCAGGTCCGTCTTGGCCAGCGTCATCTCGACGTTGGAGAGGAAGTTGCGGAAGAAGTGCCAGCGTTCGTACATCTCGCCGAGCACCGCGTCGAGGCCCGCCTCCCGCAGGGCCTTGAGGCCGGAGCCAACGCCGAACCAGCCGGGGACGATCTGGCGGGACTGGGTCCAGCCGAACACCCAGGGGATGGCGCGGAGTCCGTCGAGGGAGACGCCGGAGCCGGGGCGGCGAGCGGGCCGTGAGCCCAGGTGCAGGTCGGCGAGCTGGTCGACGGGGGTGGAGGCGAGGAAGTACGCCGGCAGGCCGGGGTCCTCGACCAGCTTGCGGTAGGCGGTGTGGGCCGCGTCGGAGACGGTGTCCATGGCGGCGTCCCAGCCGGCCAGCGCCTCGTCGGACTGGCGCGGCGCGGTGTGCAGGGCGGAGGCCTGCAGGGTGGCCGCGACGGTCAGTTCGAGGTTCTCGCGGGCGAGGGACGGGATGAGGTACTTGTCGGAGATGACCTCGCCCTGCTCGGTCACCTTGATCTCGCCCTCCAGGGTGCCCCAGGGCTGGGCGAGGATCGCGTCGTGCGAGGGGCCGCCGCCGCGGCCGACGGTGCCGCCGCGGCCGTGGAAGAGCCGCAGCCGGACGCCGTAGCGGTGGGCGACGTCGCGCAGCCGGCGCTGGGCGCGGTGGATCTCCCACTGGGAGGTGGTGATGCCGCCGAACTTGGAGGAGTCCGAGTAGCCGAGCATGACCTCCTGGACGTCGCCGCGGAGCGAGACGAGGCGCCGGTAGGAGGGGTCGGCCAGCATGTCGTTGAGGATGACGTCGGCGGCCTTGAGCTCGTCGGTGGTCTCCAGGAGCGGCACGATGCCGATCTTCGCCCAGCCGGCGTGCAGGTCGAGGAGGCCGGCCTCGCGGGCGAGGACGGCGGCGGCGAAGACGTCGTCGGCGCCCTGGCACATCGAGATGATGTAGGACTCGATGACCTCGGGGCCGAAGCGCTCGAAGGCCTGCTTGATGGTGTGGAAGACGCCGAGGGTCTTCTCTCCGGCGGCGTCCAGCGGGGCCGGGGTCGGGGCGAGGGGGCGGCGCGAGCGGAGCTCCTTGGCGAGGAGCTTCTGCCGGTACTCGCGCGGCATGTCGGCGTAGCGCCAGGACTCCTCGCCGAGGCGGTCGAAGAGCTGACCGAGGGTGTGGTGGTGGGCGTCGGCGTGCTCGCGGACGTCCATGGTGGCCAGCTGGAGGCCGAAGGCGGACAGGGTGCGGATGGTGCGGTCCATCCGGCCGTCGGCGAAGAGGGCCCCGCGGTGCTCGCGCAGCGAGGTCTGGATGAGGGTGAGGTCGCGGATGAGCTCGGCGGTGCCGAGGTAGTCGCGGCCTTCCTGGTGCGGGTAGCCCTGGGCGAGGCGCTCGCGGGTGTTGACGAGCTTCTGCCGGATGCACGTGGCCTTGAGCCGGTAGGGCTCCTCGGCGTTGAGGCGCTTGTAGCGGGGGCTGATCTCCGGGAGGAGCTCCAGGTCGCGCTGGAGGGAGTCCAGGAGTTCCTGGGTGGCCCCGGTGTAGCGGATGGAGTTGGAGAGCAGTCCGCGCAGGAAGTCGACCAGTTCGAGGGCGTCGGTGATGCCGTGCTCGTGCTGGAGGATCAGGACGTCCCAGGTCACCTGGGGGGTGACGTTGGGGTTGCCGTCGCGGTCACCGCCGATCCAGGTGCCGAAGGTCAGCGGGCGGGTGCCGGCGGGCAGTTCGACGCCGACGCGCTCCAGCTCGGCGGCGAGGTCCTCCAGCACGTCGCCGACGGCGTTGGCGTGCAGCTCGTCGAGGTAGTAGATGGCGTTGCGGGCCTCGTCGGCGGGCTCGGGGCGGACGACCCGGAGCTCGTCGGTCTGCCAGATGAGGTCGATGTTCTCGGCGAGCCGGAGGTCGTGGCGGCGCCGGTCCGCCTCGATGACCGGGGTCTCCAGGAGGGCGGCGATCCGGCGCAGCTTGTTGAGGACCGAGCGGCGGGCGGCCTCGGTGGGGTGCGCGGTGAAGACGGGCCGGACGTTGAGGTTCCGGACCGTGGCGCGTACGTGCTCGGGGTCTCCGTCCTTGAGCATGTCGACGGTGCGGGCGAGGAGGCCGCCCTCGGCGGCGCGCTTCTCGCGCATCTCGCGGCCGCGGTGGACCTGCTCGGTGACGTTCGCCAGGTGGAAGTAGGTGGAGAAGGCGCGCACCAGCTTGGCGGCGGTCTCCAGCTCGACGCCGCGGAGCAGCTCGGCCGCGGCCTCGCCGTCCTCGCGGGTGAGGCTGCGGACCCGCTCGACGAGGTCGAGGAGCTCGTGGCCCTCCTGGCGGACGAGGGTCTCGCCCAGCAGGTCGCCCAGTCGGCGGATGTCGGCGCGCAGCTCGGCGCTGGCGGTGGGGGTCTGGTCGGCACTGCTCACAGGTGCGGCTCCTTGCAGTGTTTGAGCACGTCTGGAGGGGTTCTGGAGGCTTGCGGACCGCGCTGTCCGACGCACCCAGGATAGGTGTCCACATTGTGGTCGTCGGGCAGGCCCCTCTTGTGCCCCCTTGCCGCGCGCCACGGCGCTGCCATACTTACGACGCCGTAGGTTACGGAGGCGTAGCCTCGGCCGTGCCTTCGCGCGCCATTCGGTACATTCCCGTACTTTCCCCCACCCTCACCCTCACCCCCAGGGGACACCCATGACCATCAGCCCCGAGATGACCTCGGCGCCGGAGGCGGCCGACGCCTCCGAGGCGACGCCGCCTTCCGCCACGCTCGGCGGGGACAGCAAGCGTTCGATCGAGCAGGTCACCCTGCTGCTGTTCATCACGGTGCCGTTCGTGGCGCTGCTCGCGGCGGTGCCGCTGGCGTGGGGATGGGGGGTGAGCTGGCTGGACCTGGGGCTGATGGTGGTCATGTACTACATCGGCTGCCACGGCATCACGATCGGCTTCCACCGCTACTTCACGCACGGTTCGTTCAAGGCGAAGCGGCCGCTGCGGATCGCGCTGGCGATCATGGGGTCGCTGGCCGTGGAGGGGCCGCTGGTGCGCTGGGTGGCCGACCACCGCAAGCACCACAAGTTCTCGGACGCGGAGGGCGACCCGCACTCGCCGTGGCGGTTCGGCGAGACGGTCCCGGCGCTGATGAAGGGCCTGTGGTGGGCGCACATCGGCTGGATGTTCGACGAGGAGCAGACCCCGCAGCACAAGTACGCGCCCGATCTGATCAAGGACCCGGCGATCCGGGCGATCTCGCGGCAGTTCGTGCTGTGGACGGTGGTGTCGCTGGCGATCCCGCCGCTGGTGGGCGGCCTGGTGACGTGGTCGTGGTGGGGCGCTTTCACGGCCTTCTTCTGGGGCTCGCTGGTGCGGGTGGCGCTGCTGCACCACGTGACCTGGTCGATCAACTCGATCTGCCACGCGGTGGGCAAGCGTCCGTTCAAGTCGCGTGACCGTTCGGGCAACGTGTGGTGGCTGGCGGTGCTGTCGTGTGGCGAGTCGTGGCACAACCTGCACCACGCGGACCCGACGTCGGCGCGGCACGGGGTGCTGCGCGGCCAGGTGGACTCCAGCGCGCGGCTGATCCGCTGGTTCGAGCAGCTGGGCTGGGCGACGGACGTGCGCTGGCCGGCGAAGTCCCGCATCGAAGCCCGCCGCCGGAACGTCTCCGCCGACGCGGCATGATGGAAGACGTGGCGATCGAGGGCAGGACCGGCGGTACCGGCAGCAGCAGCGCAGAGCAGAAGCCCCGGCGGGGGCGCCGGGTGCGGATGACGGGCGCGGAGCGCCGGGAGCAGCTGCTGGACATCGGCCGGACGCTCTTCGCCGAGAAGGGGTTCGAGGGCACGTCGGTGGAGGAGATCGCGGCGAAGGCCGGGGTCTCCAAGCCGGTGGTGTACGAGCACTTCGGGGGCAAGGAGGGGCTGTACGCGGTCGTCGTCGACCGGGAGATGCGCCAGCTCCTGGACGGTGTGACGGGCGCGCTGACGGCCGGGCATCCGCGGGAGCTCCTGGAGCAGGCGGCGTTCGCCCTCCTGGACTACATCGAGAACTACACGGACGGGTTCCGGATCCTCGTGCGGGACTCCCCGGTGGCGCAGTCGACGGGGACGTTCGCCTCGCTGATCAGCGACATCGCGACCCAGGTGGAGGACATCCTCGGTCTGGAGTTCAAGGCCCGCGGCTTCGATCCGAAGCTGGCCCCGCTGTACGCGCAGGCGCTGGTCGGCAGTGTGGCGCTGACGGGCCAGTGGTGGCTGGACGTCCGCAAGCCGAAGAAGGCGGAGGTCGCCGCGCACCTGGTGAACCTGGCCTGGCACGGACTGGACGGCCTGGAGCAGAAGCCGCGGCTGATAGGGCACCGCAAGAGCTGAGGCCGTGCGGCCCGTGCCCCCCCCCGGAATCTCTCTGGTGCGCGGCGCACCGACGAGTAGAATCGTGTTCAACATCCGGGGGGGTGTTCCGACCGCCGGGCGATGCCGTCTCGCGTGCCCGAGGCACGTCCTGACGCCGTCCGGCGCCCCGTGAACCCCCTGGTCCGGTATCCGTGGACACCTGATCCCTGGGGGGGATCTTCTTGCTTTCTCCGCAGTTCACCCGTGCGCGCCGCCTCGCGGCCGCCACCGCCCTCGCCGTCTCCGCGGGCATGCTGCTCGCCACGCCCGCCTCCGCCGGCTCCCCGGCGCCGCACCCGGGTGTGGAGAAGGAGCGTCCGGCCGCCCAGCGGCCGCCGGCGCCGAAGGGCCTGACGGCCGGCGCGGCGGCCGACGCCGGGACCGCCTCGGCCGCCGACGCGGACGGCACCGCGCCCCGCGGCGACTTCGACGGCGACGGGAGGAGCGACCTGGTCTACCGGGAGCTCGACGGCTCGCTCTCGCTGGCGGGCTTCGTCGAGACGAACGAGTTCCTGCGCATCGGCGGCTCGGGCGAGTTCGCCGAGGACGTCATCCCCGTCGGGGACCAGGACGGGGACGGTGCCAAGCGCCCCGAGGTGCTGACCCTGTCGGTGCTGGGCCGGCTGGAGCTGTTCACGAACGTCGACATCTCCCTCGGCGGCAACCGCAGCTGGTCGGGGCTCGGCTGGAACATCTACAACAAGGTGTTCTCCGCGGGTGACGTGAGCGGCGACGGCCGTCCGGACCTGCTGGCCCGTACGCCGGCCGGCGAGCTGTACGTGTACCTGGCGACCGGCAACACGGCGGCGCCGTTCGGGGGCCGGACGAGGATCGGGGGCGGCTGGCAGGTCTACGACCAGCTGATCGGCCTGGGCGACCACGACGGCGACGGCCGCGGCGACCTCGTCGCCCGTACGCCCGCCGGGGAGCTGAAGTACTACGCGAGCACCGGCGACGCGACGAAGCCGTTCAAGCCGGCGACGTCGGCCGGCACGGGCTGGCAGCAGTTCAACCAGATCCTCGGCGCGGACGACCTGACCGGCGACGGTCACCCCGACCTGCTCGCGCGGGCCAAGGACGGCACGCTGAACCGCTACGAGGGCAGCGGGCAGGGCACCTTCGCCCAGCGCGTGCCGGTGTCCGACACGGGTTCCTGGTCGGCCGTCTCGCAGTTCGGCGGCGCGGGCAACATCCCGGCCTCGGGCAAGGAGGAGCTGCTCGCGCGCGACAAGGCGGGCACGCTGTTCTGGTACTACGCCCTCAACAACGGCAAGCTGAGCGCCCGTGAGGCGGTCAGCGACGTCGGCGGCTGGGCCGGGGCGAACATCACCAACGCCTCCTCGTTCGACCCGAACGGCGAGTCGGACGTCGTCGAGCTGTGGAACGACCACCTCTACGTCGAGGGCCGGGACGTCGGCGCCGGCTGGGGCATCTACAACATGTTCGCGGGCCCCGGCGACCTGAACGGCGACGGCTCGGGCGACCTGCTGGCGCGGGACCGCTCCGGCAAGCTCTACCTGTACCGGGCGTCGGTCGGCGGCACGTCCTTCTCCAGCCGCGTCCTGGTGGGCGGCGGCTGGCAGGCGTACAACTGGATCTTCGGTGCGGGCGACTACACCAACGACGGTCTGAACGACCTGCTGGCCCGCACCACGAGCGGCGCGCTCTACCTCTACCCGGGCACGGGCGTGGCGTCCGCGCCGTTCCGGAGCGGGATCAAGCTGGGCGACGGCTTCCAGGCGTACGGGAAGCTCGTCGGCACGGGCGACCTCACCGGTGACGGCAAGGCCGACTTCGTGGGCGTGACGTCCAACGGCGACCTGTACCGCTTCGACGGCGGGGCCGCGTCGCACTACTTCTCGCCGCGCGTGAAGATCGGCTACGGCTACCAGATCTACAACGCCATGTACTAGGAGGCGTCCGGGCCCTGCCGGGCCGGGACGGGGGGGGGGGGGGGGGGGGGGGGGGGGGGGGGGGGGGGGGGGGGGGGGGGGGGGGGGGGGGGGGGGGGGGGGGGGGGGGGGGGGGGGGGGGG